>NZ_DAIUCE010000015.1:21886-25369 GCF_036846325.1 Ligilactobacillus sp.
GAAGATGATATGTTCTGTTGGTACCTTACGTTTCAAAGAAATGCCTCCTTAAGAAGACTTTAACATACAATTGCGTGAATTAACAACAAAAAGCGGCATCGCTTTTGATTTTCAACTGCAAGATGTTATACAATACTCTTATATGCAATTTAGACGGGGTGACTTATCAAGTGAAGAAAGCAAAGAGTTTATTAATCTTTTTGGGCGTGGTTCTGCTGGTATCCGTCGGTGCCTTTTCGTTATTGAAATGCACGGTTTCAACCCCCAACGAAGTGAACTTGGAAAAATCGGATACCGCCAGGGCAGCAAGTTCCAGAAAAGTTCCGAAACAGGACATTTCGTTGGTGGGGCTGGGCGATTCCCTGACTCATGGGGTTGGTGATCCTGAAAATAAGGGCGGGTACGTCCATATGATCAGGCAGAAGCTGAACAAGGAGCACAACGTTTCAGTCACGACCAAAAACTTCGGCAAAACAGGCGACAGAAGCGATCAGATTGAAAAGCGCATCGAAACCAGCAGGAAGCTCCAGGATGCCCTGAAGGAAGCAGACGTGATTACGATGACGGTCGGCGGAAACGATCTGATGCAGGTCATGCAAAACAACTTCATGGCACTTGCCGCAAACAAGCTTGACAAGGTGATGCCAAAAGAAGAGGCAAAGTATGATGCCAGACTTTCATCCCTGTTTGCGGCAGTCAGAAAATACAACAGCAGGGCACCGATTTTCTTAATCAGCGTGTACAATCCGTTTTACGTATATTTTCCCAACCTGACCCCAATGCAGAAATATACGAAGGAATGGAATGAAATTGCTGAATCTCATGCTGAAAAGGATGATAAAATGGAGTTCGTCGACGTTTGCGATCAGTTGTCCGAAGGTCAGTATTACGGGCATTCAAAAAAGAAGCTGAAGCAGGAAGCAAACTCTGATCTGATGGAACTTTCAAATCAAAAACTTGAAACTGCATTGAACGACAAATCAGAAAAAAATGACTATCTGTCTGACGCTGACCACTTTCATCCCAATAAGAAAGGCTACAGATACATGACATTGCGGCTTTACGAAGTGATGGAAAAACATGAAAGCCTGTGGCTTAAGAAAGGAAATGAATGATTTTGACGGAACACAAAAGAAAAAGAGCCGTTAAGCTGACGAAACCTGCCAATCCGTGGAAATGGGCATTTGCCATTCTGCTGGGTCTGGTAATTGCATTTTTTATGTTTGTCTTTGTCAAAGTTACGACTCCAAGCGTTGATCAGAACAGAATCGTTGAGAAAACGGAAGCCTCAGCCGACAAGTATGCTGATTTGTCGGTCAGCATGAATAAGGATCAGCTTGAAGCTGCAATCAATTATTATTTGAAGCAGAACCAAACCAAAAATTCGATCAGGTATCGTTTTCTGCTTGACAAATCGGCAATTTTAATGGGAACGACCAGAATTCTGGGAGCCAAGGTTTCCTTTACGCTTTATACGAAACCCACGCTTGACTCTGACGGAAACATCGTTTTGAATGCCAAATCGGTCGCAATCGGTTCCTTGAACGCACCGCCAGGCTTTGTTCTGGGATACGTAAAGAACAACTACGATCTTGGACGCTGGGCCAAAATCGACTCAGGAAAATCAAGGATCACGCTTGACTTGAATCAATTGACGAAAAAGCAGGGCATCAAAGTTCGCGGAGAAAGTTTGAATCTTCAAAACGACGACATCAGATTCAACGTGTCGATTCCGCTTGACAAGTAGGTGATACAATGGTCAAGGGCACGATGACTTTTTATGCATTTTTAATGACGCTGCGCAATCCGGATGAAAACACCGAGATGGCGACTTTTGCGAATGCAGCATTTTATGATTCGGCTTTTCCGAAGCAATCCGTCGACCATGATGAAATTTCGAACTATTTGGAACTTGAGGCAGGCTACGTATCTTCAATGACGGTTTTTGATGATGCATGGCAATTGTATTTGGAAAAAAACGCATAAGCAGATGGGAGCATAATACCAGTGGCAAAAAAATCAGGCAGTTCTTTTAAAGAAAAGCTTTTTAAAAAACGTTTAGGTTTGATCGGAATTTTCGTATCAATCGTTGTCTCGCTTCTCGTGGGAGGCGGTTCCGTTTATTATTTCATGAACAAACAGGTCAGGGAACTTGAAACTGCCAACCAGTCGTTGGGCAAAATCAGTTCGGTCTACAGTACGCTTTATTATAATTATTATAAGCAGATCTCACAAAAGAAACTGACAGACGGTGCGATTAACGGCATGATAAGCTCGTTGGGAGATCCTTTTTCAGAATACATGTCAGAAACGGAAAGCTCCAGTTTAAACGATACGATGTCAGGAAGTTTCGGGGGAATCGGGACTCAGGTTGAAAAAAGCAGCAATGCAATCAAAGTCATTGCACCGATTGCCGGTACTCCGGCTTCAAAGGCTGGAATCAAGGCCAATGATCTGATTGTCAAGATCAACGGACGCCAGACATCCGACATGACGCTCAACAAGGCTGTCCAAATCATGCGCGGCAAAGTCGGAACCAAGGTCACGATTACAATCAAGCGAAACGGCCAGACTTTCGACAAGACTTTGGTCAGGGCAAAAATACCGGTCAAGACCGTCACGGGAACGTTGGATCCTAAAAACAAGTCAATCGGCGTGATTGCAGTGACGACCTTCTCGCAGAATACGGCAAAGGAAATGAAACAGGCAATCGTCTCATTGCGAAAACAGGGGGCAAAGTCCTTTGTCATCGATATGCGCAACAATCCGGGCGGCTTAATGGATCAGGCATTGAAAATGTCATCAATGTTCGTCAAGGACGGTAAAGTTATCTTACAAGTAGCATCACGTTCGGGCAAGCCGACGATTTATCGTGCCGGCAAGCAGTTTGACAACGGCTTTAAGGTTCACGAAAAGACGGTCGTTTTAATCAACGGCGGTTCGGCAAGTGCTGCTGAGATCTTTTCTTCTGCCCTGCGTCAATCGGCGGGCGTTAAACTCATCGGAACGAAATCGTACGGGAAGGGCACGGTTCAAAATACGTTGCCGTTCAAGGACAAGACGGAACTTAAGCTGACGATTGCAAGATGGCTGACGCCGGACGGAACTTGGATTCATCACAAGGGACTGCAACCGGATATTAAGGCAGACTATCCAAGCATAGCTTATGTTCTGGCACCTAACGTCAATAAGGAGCTTAAATTGGACGACAGCGGCAGTTCGGTCAAGTCGTTGCAGAAGATGCTTAATTTCCTGGGATATGACGCCGGTAAGGAAAACGGCTATTTCTCAGAAAAAACTCAAAAGGCAGTTGAGGCCTATCAAAAGGCAAACAAGATTGACGTTAACGGCAAGGCCGATACGAAGACCCTGACGACCCTTGAAACACAAATTTCCCAAAAGATAAATCAAAACGATCCGGTGCTTGAAAAAGCAGAAGACGAATTAAGATAATTAAGGGGGAACCTGCCGATATCGGCAGGT
>NZ_DAIUCE010000015.1:25379-27703 GCF_036846325.1 Ligilactobacillus sp.
GTTCCCTCTTTTTTTTTAAACAAATCCTTGTTATGATTAAGTAGTGTGAACAAATTTACAAGGGGGCGAAGTCCATGAAAAAAATGCTGAACAGGTTCAACTGGAAATACTGGGTTCCGTTAGTCGGAATGGCAGGCTTGTCAGCATTGTTTTTCCGTACTTTCGTCCTCGCTCCGGTTGAAGTCGTCGGCAACTCGATGGAACCTGCCTTACATGACGGAAATGAAGTGCTGGTCAGAAAATACGGCAAGGTCAAGCGTTTTGAGATCGTGATCTTTACGCTTCCCAATGGAAAAACATGCGTCAAACGCATCATTGGCCTTCCTGGCGACATGATTTCCTATAAGAACGACACATTATACGTGAACGGAAAAGCGGTTGACGAAACATTTCTTGATGACGTCAAGAAACAATACAATACCTATACGTCCGATTTTTCCCTGAGCGAGCTTATCGGTAAGAAAAGGGTTCCTGAAAATCAATACTTCGTGCTGGGCGACAACCGCAGAATCAGCAAGGATTCCCGGACATTCGGAACCATTAAGGGCGAATGGATATCAGGACGCGTCCTGTTGAACTACTGGCCGATTACTTCATTCAAATTACTCAATTAAGACGGAGGGAAAAATGACTGTTATTCAGTGGTATCCTGGGCACATGGCAAAGGCCTTGCGTCAGGTAAAGGAAAATTTAAATGCAGTGGACATCGTTTTGGAACTGGTTGATGCCAGATTGCCGGAATCTTCAAGGAATCCGCAACTGGAAGAATTGTTGAAAAACAAGAAGAGCATCATCGTTTTGACGAAGATGGATCTGGCAGATCCAAAGATTACGAGAGAATGGATTGAATATTATGAGCAAAACGGACATCCGGCAATTGCCGTCAACAGCAATCAAGGTACTCTTCCGGCAATCGAAAGGAAAATCAGGGAAGTTTTGAAGGAAAAAATTGCGGCGAAAGAAGCACGCGGAATCAAGAATTCACGCATCAAGGCAATGTGTATCGGGATTCCCAACGTTGGCAAGTCAACGCTTCTCAACCGTCTGGTAAAAAAGAACGTCGCAATCGTCGGCAACAAGCCCGGGGTCACCAAGGCACAACAATGGCTGAAGGCAGGTTCAAGCCTGTTGCTGCTTGACACTCCGGGAATTCTGTGGCCGAAATTCGAAGATCCGATCGTCGGCAAGAAGCTCGCCTTGACGGGTGCTGTCAAGGATACGCTTTATGCCAAGGATGACGTTGCATTGTACGAATTGGAATATTTTGTTGACAACCATCCTCAGGCACTGGCAGAGCGCTATAAACTGGATGAATCAGACCTGGATCAGCCGACCGTCGAACTATTGCTTTCAATCACCAGGAAAATGGGCTTCAAGGAAGATTATGACCGTGCAAGCGAGCGTTTGATCTTTGAATGTCGCAAGGGAAAGCTCGGGCGTTTCACGTTGGATGCCGTTCCCAAAGATCCTGCCAGAGTTTAAGGGGGCTTTGGCATGGAAAAAAAGATGACGATCGGTCAGGCAAAAAGAATGCTTGAAGAAGATCCGACACCTGAATTGTTGGAGACGTTGAGAAAAGACGAGCGCAAGGGGATTCAAAAGCTCCTTTTGGCGTATGACAAGAGAATCCAGAAAAAGTTACAAAAGCAGGCCGAGTTTGAAAACAGGCTCAGGCTTGAGCGTGCTTATTGGAATTCCGGCATTGAAAACGTCGGAGGAATTGATGAAGTCGGCCGCGGGCCGTTGGCAGGACCCGTCATCGCCTGTTGCGTAATCTTACCGCACGATTTTGATTTGATTGACGTCAATGATTCCAAACAGCTGACTGCGGAAAAAAGAGAAGAGCTTTACGGATTGATTCTGGAACGTGCGATTGATGTCGGAATCGGCTGCGTTGACAATCGGATGATTGATGAAATCAACATTTATGAAGCGGCACGCGTTGCGATGAAGCAGGCTGTCGAGTCCCTGCGCATCAAACCCGAGCAGCTTCTAATCGATGCGATGCAGATTGAAACCGACATCCCTCAGAAAAAACTCATCAAAGGAGATGCCAAATCTGCCTCCATCTCAGCCGCAAGCATTGTTGCCAAGGTAAATCGAGATCATTTGATGCAGTTTTATGACAGAATTTACCCGGGATATGGTTTTTCCAAAAATGACGGATACGGAACCAGAGAACACCTGACGGGATTGGAAAAGCTGGGTCCGTGTCCGATTCATAGAATGACTTTTGAGCCGGTCAAGTCAAAATATTTTAAATAGTCCGGCTGCTTTTTTGCGCCTTTATCAGTATATAAAGAGTAAAAAAGGCAGGTTTGCGT
>NZ_DAIUCE010000016.1:0-26875 GCF_036846325.1 Ligilactobacillus sp.
TCGACGCCGGTGGTTGCAGCAGCGGTGGCGAGCGTTCCGAGGTAGGACTTGCCTGTCATTGCGACGTGCCTGTTGCACCACCATGCCTTGATTTCAATTCCGCTCGTCCTGTCGGTGAAGGCCCGCCTGTTGCCGGCCAGCCATTCGATGACTGCGGTCGTTGATTCGGTTTCTTCTTTTGAGCCGCACGTTCTGAAACCGTCGGAGTCCATCGTGCCGATGCCGGCTGCATAGACGGCGGCAAATCCGCGTGCCAGCATGTAGTCATTCAGTGTATATGAGAATTCGCGCGGAAAAGTCTCGCTGGCATGTTCAGCCGTTCCATTGACGGCTTGCTTTTCAATCTCCGCCTTTGGTTCAGCCGTGCATTTGACATCGTCATAGGTCAGGGAATCGGGAGTCTTGCGCGTCAGCTTGACGTTGACGTCATGCGTCATGGATTCGACCGTGGCATCGTTTGTTCCCTGATTATAAGGACTGGCAGTGTAAAGTGCGGGAACCTTGAGGCCTTCTTCCGTGTCTTTCGGGCGGATGATTTCTGCCTTGAGCAGATCGGCTTTGCCGTCATGATCCGTGTCGAGGTCGGATTCGACGTAGACGACTTCGCGGATCAGTCTGGTCGTGTCGAAGACGGGCTGGGCCTTGCCGTTGAAGAAGACGGGCTTTTCTGATGCGGGCAGGTCGTAGAAGTCAAGGAAGAAGCCGAGGTTTCCAAGGTGATCGAGCAGCGTCTGGCCGTTCTTGCCGTGAGTTGCCAGAAGATCATAGAAGGCACTGATCAGATCGGCTGAATCCTCAAGCTTTTCAGCGTGAAAAACGCCAAGCTCATCCATGGATTTGAGCGGATTTGCGAGGTCAAATTCAGTATCGGGCTCAAACTGCAGAAGCTGCATGGCAACGGCGTAGAAGACGGTTAAATTGACCGTCTTTTCTTCGATGAATTCCGGGACGGATTTTGTTGCGGTAGCTGCCAGAAAAGCCAGTTTCTCGCGCTTTTGAGCCGGTAACTTAGCCTGCGGGAAGCATTTCAGAAGCAGATTCTCCCATAGTGAGTTCAGATCTTCAGTCTGTGCGTCAGCTTTGATGAAGCGCAGTCTGGACAGTTCTTCAAGTTTTGTTTCAAAAGCTGCCGGGGCATGTGCGAATTGATTGATTTTCATGATGGCCTCCAAAATTAAGATAATTTAACTCAATTATAACTCATTGACCTGTTTTGCGCGCGGAAAATTGTGATGACAGGATGCTTGTTCTGACAGTCTGGAATGCGGACTGAGAGCGATGAAATGTTTTTTCGATTTGATTGAATTCTAAGGAAAATTAGTCTAAAATTACAGGTGTATTAGTGCAGCGAATAGGGAAAGCGCTTTAAGGACAGGAGGATGTTTTATGAAGGTACGTAAAATCTTTGTAATTACCATAAGTCTTATCATCAGCATCTTGTCAGTCGGATGTTCAGGCAAGCAGACAAAAAGGTCGCATGAAAAGCAGAAACCTGTCAGAAAAGAGGTCGTCATGAGGATTCAGGACAGAGTAAAGACGCTTGACACCACCAGAAGTCTTGATTCAAACAGTCTTGTGACCAATCAGAACGTTTTTGAGGGATTGTACCGCTATGACGAAAAAGGTCATCTGGTACTCGCAGGAGCGAAGAACGAGAAGACGGAAAACGGTGGAAGGGTTCACATTTACGAATTGAGAAAGGATGCCAGGTGGTCAAACGGTGATCCGGTGGTGGCTCAGGATTATGTCTATGCCTGGAGAAAGCTGCTTTCTCCTGAAAATGTCACGTCCAACTGGACGAATCTTCTGATTCTGAAGAATTCAGAGGAGGTTCATGAAGGAAAGAGGGACTTGGCAAGTCTTGGTGCACAGGCGCTTGATGACCATACCCTGAGAGTCGAACTCAGAGCAGACGTACCTTACTATAAGGAAATCCTGGCCATTCCAGCAACATATCCGCAGAATCAGGCAGTTGCGGAAAAGTACGGCAATGACTACGGAAAGACATCCGAAAGCACTGTATATAACGGTCCGTTCACTGTCAGGGGATTAAAATCAGGCAGCCGGAAATGGGAACTGGTCAGAAATGAGAACTATTGGGGCAAAAAGGACGTCAGGCTCAGCCACCTGTCCTACGTCGTTGACAAGGACAAGGAAGAAGCACAGAGGAATTTCTTCAGCGGTAGATATGACTACGCCCGCATCGGCTGCTTTTATGACAGGAAGCTTGCTTCAAAAAGCGGCTTTCATCATCAGATGATACCGGAGATTTCAGCAATCTGCTTCAATCCGAAACGGCAGGTGACGGGAAACGTCCATTTCAGGCGGGCGGTGACCTATGCAATCGACCGCAGGAAAATTGCTGCAACAAAGGGATTTCATGGCCGGCCGCTTTACGGCATCATTCCGGCCGGTTATTCATACAATCCTGAAAATGACGTGGACTACAGGGAAGATGCCGGCAGGATTGTTGATTTGAACAAGGCAAAGTCCAGAAGCGAGTGGGAACAGGCAAAAAATGAAATCGGGAAAAATCAGGTTGAATTGTCCTTGACGATAAACGACAGTCGTGATTGCTTGAAAATCGCCAAAATCATCAAGAAGAATCTTGAAGCGACTCTGCCCGGATTGAATGTCAGACTCAATTCGGTTCCCGTCAATGACAAATTGACGCAGGTGATCGATTATGATTACGACATGTACTACCGGACCTGGCAGCCGAGATATGTCGATCCGATGGCCTTTGCCGTCAACGGCGGAATCGAACATCTCGAAAGGGACTACGACAATCCGGACTACTGGAACAATCTTGAAAAAGCCATGATTACGGATGCAAACGAATTCAGCAGGAGAAGAAAGTGCGTGATTGCGGCTGAAAGGGACCTGGTTGAAAAGGATGCCTTCGTGGCACCGGTCTGTCAGCAGGAAAACGGATATCTGCTCAATCCAAGGCTTCACGGACTCGTATTCGTTCCCTACAGCACAAACTATATTCTAAGAAACTGCTGGGTTCAAAAATAGTCATTTCCTGCAATTATTAGATGGGGCAAGAAAATTTTTCTCATTTTTAAACGTTGACATAGCAAGGGTTTAAGGAGTGTGGAAAGGCATACATCCCAAAAATTTCTAATTGACATCTAATTCTGAATTAAGTATTATTTGTAGATGAAATATTTTTTTATCAGGAGGCCCTTTTATGAATTTTAAAGAGAGAATTTTTAGAAAAGAGAGCCTGGCACGCTACCTTGATTCGGACAGGAAGTTCTCCAAGCAGCTTGGAGCGTTTGATTTGATTACAATGGGAATCGGCATTGTAATCGGGACGGGGATTTTCATTCTTCCCGGAACGGTTGCCGCCATGCACAGCGGTCCTGCAATCATTCTGTCATTTGTCATTGCGGCAGTTGTCTGTTCTCTTGCAGCCATGTGCTATGCCGAATTTTCTTCTGCGCTGCCGGTTGCAGGTTCTGCCTACTCCTTCGGTAACGTCGTTTTCGGCGAAATTGTCGGCTGGTTTCTGGGATGGGCCCTGATTCTGGAATATATGCTTGCCGTTGCGGCGACATCCACCGGCTTTGCCGCATACATGAAATCATTGCTCGAAGGATTCGGAATCAATCTGCCAAAGGCAATCAGCGGTCCGTTTGATCCCTCAAAGGGGACCTACGTCAACTTGATTGCGATTCTGATTGTCTTGTTTATTTCCCTGATCTTGTCTCGAGGCGTCAGAACCTCAATGACAGTCAACAGCATCATGGTGTTTGTCAAGGTTACAATCATCATTGCCTTTATTGCAGTCGGATGCTTTTACGTCAAGCCGTCAAACTGGCATCCGTTCATGCCGTTTGGCTTTGGCGGCGTAATGGCCGGAGCTGCCCAGGTCTTTTTCGCATATCTTGGCTTTGATGCCGTTGCCGCATCGGCCGCCGAGGTCAAGAATCCGTCGCGCAACATGCCGCGTGGCATCATCGGCACGCTGATGGTCTGCACCGTGCTTTACATGCTCGTTTCGGTTGTTTTGACGGGGATGGTTTCCTATAAGAAGCTTGACGTGGCGGATCCCGTTGCCTTTGCGCTGCATGCCGTCAACCAGAACTGGTTTGCCGGCATTCTTTCCGTCGGTGCCCTGGCAGGGATGTTCACGATGATGGTTTCGATGATTTTCAGTTCGTCGCGGCTGATCTATTCCATCGGTCGTGACGGACTGCTGCCGAAGTTTCTCGGCCAGATCAACGAGAAGACCAAGACGCCGGAACACAGCATGGTCACGGTAACGATCATCATTGCCTTGATGGGTGGGTTCGTTTCGCTGGATCAGCTGACCAACCTGGTCAACATCGGCACACTTCTGGCATTCATGTTCGTTTCGCTCGGCATCATTCCGCTTCGCAGGCGTCAGGATCTGCAAAACGACGGCTTCAAGGTTCCGTTTTATCCAGTGCTTCCGATTCTGTCCGCAGTTCTTTGCGTCGTGATGCTTTTGCAGCTTTCCGCCGAAACATGGATTGCATCCGGCATCTGGTTTGCAATCGGAATGATCATCTACTTCGGATATGGCATCAGGCACAGCAAGCTGGCTTGATGATGAAATGAAGAGGCTGAGAAACTCTGCCTTAAGTAAAACAGGCTGGGAAAAAACTATGTCTCTAACAAAAGTCCCGGATGATTTGCAGTTAATTGCAAATCATCCGGGACTTTGTATATGCGGGATAATTATTCATCGAAGACTGGAATTTACGTTCAAATCCCAAAAACCGGCATTTTGCCCGTAATCCTGCCTTTGGGACCTGATTGAGCAGGCGATGCGCAGCACTGCATTTCGCAAAAAAGCAGGTTTTCATGTCTCAAAATTGGATAAAATCAGTCAAAAAAAGTGCCCCGCGTCCTGTAAACGCAGAGCACTTTTTGGGCTTGTTTTTTTGACTAAGCTTCCTTTTCCTTAAGAGCCTTCTTCTGTGCCATGACTGAATGCTTCAGCATGAACGGAGCGATCACCGTGGTCAGGATGATGACGATGATCACGCCGGAGTAGAAGTCGCTTGAAAGCAATTTTGCCTCATAGCCGACCTGGGCGATGATCAGAGCCATTTCGCCTCTTGAAACCATTCCGGCGCCGATGATGTCTGCGGAACGCATGCTCATGCCGAGGATCTTCGCACCGAAACCGCAGCCGATCCACTTGGTCAGCAATGCCAGAATCGTCAGCGGGATAATGAAGATCAAATCCTTGAAGAATCCGTCAAACGTCATGTTGAGTCCGATGCTGACGAAGAACATCGGGATGAACACCGCATACCCGATTGGTTCGATGTTCGAGTCGATTTCCTTTTTGCAGGGCGTCTGTGCAACCGCAACGCCGGCAAAGAATGCGCCGACAACGTTGCTCAGGCCGACTTCTTCTGCAAGATAGGACATGCCCATGCAGATGAAGACCGACATCAGAACCACCGAAGACGGAATCGAGAGTTTTTCCGCGATGCCCATGAGGAACGGGGCAATGTATTTGAACAGCAGATAGATTCCTGCAAAATACAGTGCCTGAAGTACCAGCGAGAGTCCGATGTTCGACTGGACGTGCCCGCCCGATTTTGCCGCAACGTCGCTGAAAATGCTGACGAGCACGCTCAGGATCAAGACGGCCAGAATATCATCGATGACGGCAGCTCCAAGAATGGTGGTGCCTTCCTTGGAGTCGAGGAAATGCAGTTCCTTTAGAACCTCAACTGAAATTGAGACTGAAGTTGCAGCAAACGTCACGCCCAGGAAGATGGCCTGTTCATTTGAAAAGGAAAAGAGCTTCCCGAACAGGAACACCAGGCCGACGGGAACAATGACGCCGCAGACCGCAACGGAAAATGCAGGTTTCAAATATTTTTTGAGCAGTTCCAGATCACTTTCAAGTCCGGCGATGAACATCAGGATGATCACGCCAATTTCAGAGAAGGTATGAACGAAGGAATTATTGGTAACCCAGCCCAGGACGGCAGGCCCCAGTACGATGCCGACGAGCAGTTCGCCGATGACGGCCGGCATGCCGATTCTGCGGCTGAAGTGGCCGGCCAGTGCTGTGGTGATTAAAACGAGACTGAGTGTCCCTAAATATGACATAGATTCATTCTTCCTTCCTGCCAGAATTCAAAAAACGACCAACTATAAAATAAATTATATATGGTCATTATACCCAAATTGTGATCTTTTTAGCAAGATATTGTGGAAGAGAATCAGAGGATGAAAAGGGTCTTGGAATCCCGTGCACTCCTGATGACTCAAGAATGTGCGTTGTCTGACCCGGAATTTTTCAGTCCTGTGAATCAGCACGGCTGCTTTTGAACGGCCATGGAACGTCAGGCTCTGCATTTTGCAACAAAAAAGAGGATCCTTCCCGGAAAGTCCGGGAAAAATCCTCCTGTTTCAAAGGTTGTTAGAATTTGATGTTCTTATCGATTTTAGACAGTGCGGAGAGTGCATCTTGAATAGTAATGCCGGATGCTTCAAATTCAGGGTTATCATTTGAGCGGGCAATAAAGAGTTGACTTTGCGTGTCTAAGGAAATTGAATAGTTGGTTTTTGAAAATTGACCAAACTTCATAACTTTGCCCTCCATTTCATAGTAAAATTATATCAGGAAGCAGTGAATCAAAAAATATGAATTCGTTTACAACCTAATGAAATAAGTATACTATGGAAGCGCCTTTTGTGCAAGCAATATGCTTACTGACATATCTGGAGGGAAAAACATGGAAAATAAAGTAATTGTCCTGTGCGGTGCTCCGGGCAGCGGCAAGACGACCGTCCGCAGATATCTGACGGAAAATTTTGCAATTGAACCGGTCCTGACGCATACGACCAGGCCGAAAAGGAAAGGTGAGCGTGACGGAATCGACTACTGGTTTGAAACGCGTGAGACGTTTTTCAGGAATCACTATCTGGAATACGTTGAATATGACGGCAATCTGTACGGTTCATCCTGTGAAGGCCTGGAACGAGCATGGCAGAAGGCTCCGGCCGCAGTAATCGTTCTTGATACGAAGGGAGCAGAAACGTACCTTGAACGGATGCCTGAAAGAACGGAGGTTGTCTATCTTTGCGTAATCGATGAAAAAGTCCAGAGAGAACGCATGGAGCAGCGCGGTGATGATGAAGACAAGATCCGGCGCAGGCTTGCGTCTCAGGAGGCAAGACGCGACAGGAACCTGCCCGCAGAACTTGCTGAGCATGTGCACGTCATCGAAAATGACGACTGGGAAGAAACCAAGGAAAGAATCCGTGCTCTTCTGCAAATGATTGGAATCGAGGCAGTGCGTTGATTCTGGCGGTTCGGGCAAGCTGTTGAGTTATCTGCTTCGGTGCGGAAATTTTGAGCAAGTTGATTTACTTGTCCAATCGGATGGATTATAATAACTGGTAATAATTACGATTTAGTTTAAAACGGCAGAACACCGCCGGATGTCATCAAAATGGAGGAAAAAGCATGATCGATCAAGCTCTTCAACTGCTTAAAAGTCACAATTACAAAATTACGAAGCAAAGAAGGACCATGCTGGAATACTTGAGTGGATTTCGCGAAAATTACGTCAACGTGACGAAAATCGACGATCATATGCGTGAACTGTTCCCTGGAATCAGTCATGATACGGTTTACCGCAATATCCGCGAATTTGCTGAGATCGGCATTCTTGAAACCAAAAGCCGCACCAGCGGAACCTGTGTGAAATATCAATGCGACTTCAATCAGATGCACCACCACCACTTTGTCTGCCGCAGATGCGGACGCGTGCAGGAAATCAAGATATGTCCGCTCGATTTCCAAAGGCAACTGCCGGGCTGCGTGATCGAGGATCATCGCTTCGAGTTGACGGGGCTGTGTCCCGAGTGCGCCAGGACGGAACGCAATTTTTAATAAACTTTAAGTTCGATTAGTGCGGAATTGTAGTAGGATAGGTAAATGGAAACAAACTAGAAATGAGGGTAACAAAATGGCAAAACGAACACCGCCGTTGTTGACGCCGTTTGCAATCATGTCAATCGTGCTGGCGCTCGGCGCAACAAACGTGGCAGTCAACGAGGTTACGCATACGTCAGAAGGACGTGCGCGCGTCTCAACGATTTCAAGTTCATCTTCCACCAGCGTCGAAAGCGTCCCGCAGTCATCGGAAAGCAGACCTGAACCGGAACGGAGGGATGAGAGTTCTTCTTCGTCAGAACAGCAGAGCTCTGCCGAGAGCACGACGCAGGAAAGCACGACTTCAAACCAGGAAAGCTCAAGTTCAACGACGGAAAAGGAAAGCTCAAGCTCCTCGTCTTCATCAAGCAGCAGCTCGAGCTCTTCTTCGTCAAGCTCGTCTGAAGCAGACAACCAAGACGGTGAAGGAGGGGAATAAAAGATGTTCAGTATTCTTGGAATGATCAACAGCTACATCGGCTACTTCAGCATGAACGCCAAGCTGAAGAGTCAGGTTTACACGGCCTTGGGAACTTTGGGCAACTTCTATCTATTATATGTTGCCTACCGTTTCTTTGCGAACGGCTTTTATCTGCGCGGTTTTCTTTACATTCTGGCATTTCTCGTCCTGGCCTACTTCGCTTATTTGAACATTCTCTATTATTTTACGAAAGACAAGTCTTCAAAGTACGACATTACGCCAAAAATCGAGCAGCTTCTCGGAATCAAGGCCAAAGACCATCTGGCGGAATACGAGAAACGCAGGAATCAGGCGCCGGGCTATGTTCAGACGAACGGCATTTTCAAGGATGAGGAGTTTCTCCCGTCCGTTGTCACGACAAATGCCGAGCAAAAGGCAAACATCCAGGCGCTGGTCAAGGATCTGGCGAATGTCGGATACCTTGATCTGAACTACGGCGGCATGGAAGAAGACGACATGCTGGCAGTCGTCAGGGAGGGTTCCGCAACGAGTTTTCAGGCTTTGGTCGAGCCGGTCGCATTGCCGTACTTCGAACTGGTTGAACGTGCCGGCCGCATGTTCATTTACGGCGGCACCAATCAGATGGAGGCAAAGCCGCTTGGCGAAGTCAAAACGATTGGTCTCTTGAGTGCCAGAGAAGCTGCCAGACGCTACAGGCTTTCCGTTGCAACGGCATGTTTGACCAAGGGACCTTACAAGGTTGCCGGACGTTCCAGCATGCTGGAAAAGGATGCCGATTTTGAGATTGACGTTCAAATTGCATATCGTGATCCTGAAAAGGAACTCACGGAAAAGAAAAAAGGAAAAGAAGCGGAAAAAACTTCGGAAACCATGACCGTTTCAGAAGTGCCGCATCATTTGAGCAGAAAAGACAAGTGGAATCACTGACGGATGTCTTAAGGCATGCAGGATTTTGTGAAATGCAGAGTCCTGCATGCCTTTTTGTTCTGATGTGGACAGGTGCACTGCATTTGACAGGAAACGTGTGACAAAACGGTGAAGCCGATAATTCTGTCGGGGGATTCAATCTAATTATAGAAGTTATAGTCTCTTAAGTTTTTTTTATAAAACTGGACGATATTTAGAAAAATGCTTGAAATATCGCGATATATAAAATATAATGTAATTGTCTATTTTATAATCTTTTTTTAATATAAAGCAAATTTGGAGGGGGAGTTGGTTTCATGGAGCTGGTGGTGAATCCAAAGATTAACAAGAACGAACTGATTGAGCTTTACAAGTCCGTTGGCTGGACTGCCGACGTGAACAATATTGACAATCTTCGCAAGGGAATGAAGAAATCTTATGTGATTGCTGCGTACGAGGACAAGAAGCTGATCGGGCTTGTCCGGGCCTTAAGCGACTACGCAACTGTCGTTTACGTCCAGGATCTGCTCGTCGCATCTGATTATCAGGGCAGGCGCGTAGGGAAGAGCCTGATGCACCATCTGCTGAACTATTTCGGATCGGTCGGCCAGATCATCGTGACGGCCAGGGACGACGACGAGCGGATCGGCAAGTTCTTCCGCTATTTGAATTTCAGGGAAGAAAGCAAGAACACTTACGAAATTGATCGAAGAGACTGAAAAATGCAGAGCTGACATGGCGTGTCAACTCTGCATTTTTAATTTGGCTGATGAATTTCGAAACGGCTGAGCCTGCTGTGAAGTTCCGGCGAGACGTTTGCGGAAACGACGGTGCCGTCTTCTTCATAATTCGTTTCCAAAACGGTGCCATTGACGTTCAGTTCATCAAGGTACCGGCCTTCGGAAAACGGAATCTTGAACGTAACGATGCGGTCGTCCTTGAAGATGTTTTCCCTGATGAGTTCGACAAGTTTTCCGATTGAGGCAGGATCCTTGGCCGAATACGTGATTTGATTTCCGAGAATTTCGGGATACGGTGCTTCGGTCAGGTCGGCTTTGTTAAAGGCGTAGATCATCGGGATGCTTTCAACGCCGATTTCCCTGAGCGTCGTTTCCGTCGTTTTGATCATTTCGCGATAGTTCGGATCTGAAACGTCGATGACCTGAACGAGCAGGTCAGCCCTGGCGGCTTCTGAAAGGGTCGATTTGAACGCCTGGACGAGCTGGTGCGGCAGGTGCGAGACGAAGCCGACGGTGTCGCTGATCAGGAAGTCCCTGTTGTCCTTGAAATGCAGCCTGCGAACCGAAGTGTCCAGTGTGGCAAAAAGCATGTCCTTTTCAAGAACCTGCTTATCGGTGTCCTTTCCGCAGGCCTTGAGAAGACCGTTCATGGTCGTCGACTTGCCGGCATTCGTATATCCGACGAGAGCGACCGATCTCAAACCGCTGGCGTCGCGCTTCTTACGCGTGACGTTTTGCCTTTCCTCGATGTCCTTCAGTTCCTTTTTCAGAATGCTGATGCGCTTTCCGATGACGCGCCTGTCTTTTTCGAGCTTGGTTTCACCGCCGCCGCGGCTGTTGAATGAACCGCCGCCGCCACCTGTCTGCTGATCAAGTTTGACGTTTTCGTTGTCTGTGTGAAGCCTTGGCAGGCTGATCCGCAGCTGGGCAATCTGAACCTGAAGCCTGGCTTCCCTTGAGCGTGCTCTTGATGCAAATATTTCAAGGATCAGTGCGGTTCGATCGATGATTTTCATGCCGGTCAGGTCACCGAGATTTCTGATCTGCATGGGCGTGAGTTCGTCATTGACGATCAGGATTCCTGCGTCATGAATCTTTCCACGGGTTTTAATTTCCTCTGCTTTTCCGCGTCCGACGTATGATGCTGAAACCGGCCGCTCAAGTTTTTGAATGACCGTGTCCCTGACCTCCATGTTGCAGGCTTCTGCAAGGTTTGCAAGTTCCTGCATTGTGTAGTCGAAGTCCGGCTGATTCAAGTCGGCGCCGCAGATTATTACAGGTGTCATCTAATCCCTCGCTTTCTTATCGTAAAATTGTCTTTATTATAGCATTGCGGTATTGCAGCGTTAAGAATAATGCTCTTAATTCTTAGAAAAACACAGACTGTAAACGCTTCTTTGAGTTTTTGGAAAGATTACTCATTAAAGCTGTTTTTTAAGAATTCTTAGATTTGCTTAAGGGCCGCAGTCTTGATATTTCGGCAAAAGACGATAAATTTGTTAATTTTTTTAAAAAGCCCGTCATGGCAACGATTAAGCATATTTTTGAACAAAAATATATTGGAAAATTAGATTTGGCACTTGAATTTAATACGGTTATCATATAAAATTTAATCAACTGTAAAAAGACATTTTGAAATTATCTGACATTATTAAGGAGTTGTTAAGATATGAAATTAGCAAAAGTTGCAGCTGCAGGCTCTGTTGCTGCCTTGTGTGCCTTGACGCTTGGCGCCTGCGGTTCCAAGTCATCGGATGACGCTGCTTCAAAGCAGGTTCTCAACTGGAACGAATCCGCAGAACTTCCCACAATGGACCTTTCCAAGGCTACCGACGTTGTCAGCTTTGACATGCTGAACAACTCGATGGAGGGTCTCTACCGTCTGGGCAAGGACTCGAAGATTGAACCTGGTCTTGCTACGAAGACGAATGTTTCATCCAACGGTCTGAAATACACGTTCACTCTGCGCAAGGGTGCAAAGTGGTCGAACGGCGATGAAGTCACTGCCAGCGACTTCGTTTATTCATGGCGTCGTACAGTCAATCCGAAGACGAACTCACAGTATGCATATCTGTTCGAGGGAATCAAGAACGCTGACGACATCATGAACGGCAAGAAACAGCCATCAGAGCTCGGCATCAAGGCAGAAGGCAAGTACAAGCTGGTTGTCACGCTTGACAAGCAGATTCCTTACTTCAAGCTTCTGATGGGCTTCGGCACATTCTTCCCGCAGAACCAGAAGACCGTTGAAAAGTACGGTTCCAAGTACGGCACGGCTGCCAAGTACATGTGCTACAACGGTCCCTTCGAAATGACGAAGTGGACGGGCACGAACCTCTCCTGGACTCTGAAGAAGAACAAGAACTACTGGGACAAGAAGAACGTCAAGCTTGACGCAATCAACTACAAGGTCAACAAGTCAAACTCGACGGCCTACAACCTGTACCAGTCAGGCAAGCTCGACGCTGTAAGCCTCAGCGCCGAACAGGCCAAGCAGCTTAAGGGACAGTCAGGCTACACGGTCCGTCAGGCAGCTTCCGCGTTCTACTTCCAGTACAACCAGACGAAGCCTGAATTCCAGAACAAGAAGATCCGTCAGGCCATCTCCATGGTCGTTGACCGCAAGGAATTCGTAAACAAGGTTCTCGGCAACGGCTCGATTCCTGCCAAGGGTCTCGTGTCAACCGGACTTGCCACACGCAACGGCAAGGACTTTGCTGATGCAGCCTACGTCAAGGACGGCGTAACCGTTAATGTTGCCAAGGCCAAGAAGCTCTGGGCTGAAGGCCTGAAGGAAATCGGCAAGGACAGCCTTTCGTTCGGACTTCTGAGCGATGACACGGACGGTGCAAAGAAGACGACTGAATTCATTCAAAGTGCGATTGAATCAAACTTGAAGGGTGCCAAGGTCGAATGTGCCAACGTTCCTTTCAAGACACGCCTGAACCGTACGAACCAGGGTCAGTTCGACGTCGTAATCTCAGCATGGGGTGCCGACTTCGCAGATCCGATTTCATTCCTTGACATGTTCACGTCAGACAACTCCTATAACGCAGGTAAATGGAAGAATGCCCAATACGATAAGCTGATTGAAGCATCCAAGACAACCGATGCTGGCAATGCCGGCAAGCGTTGGGACGATTTGGTAAATGCTGAAAAGATCCTTATCCAGGAACAAGGGATTTCTCCTTTGTATCAACAGGCAACGGCCTGGATGGTTAAGCCGAAGGTCAAGGGCGTAATTTACAACTCTGCAGGTGCAAATTACAACTTTAAGAATGCTTACATTTCAGGCAACTAATTCGATAGATTTATCATTTAAATAACTGTTGTTGGGGAAAGAATTTCGCTTTCCCCAATTGGTTTATTTTAAAGGGAAATGCGCAGATGCCTGTAATACGGGATTTTGACGTTTCTTAAAACAAAGATTGTGAGAGGATTTGTTATGAAAAAATACCTGGCAAAAAGGGTTTTCTATATGGCACTCACATTGTTCTTGGTAGCAACCATCACGTTCTTTCTGATGAAGCTGATGCCGGGGACGCCATATTCTAACCAAGAAAAAATGACACCTGAACAGATTCAGATCATGAACCAGCAATATGGCCTGGACAAACCTGTTTGGATGCAATATCTGATGTATCTCGGCGGGATGCTCCACGGAGACATGGGGACTTCCTTCCAATTCAGCAACCAACCGGTATCATACCTGATTGCAACTCGTATCGGTGCTTCTGCACAACTTGGTATTCAGGCAATGATTTTCGGCGTGTTCTTCGGAATCATTCTGGGCTCTATTGCTGCCATCAACCGCAACACGTGGGTTGATACGCTGGTCACCGTTCTGTCAATTATCGGCAAGTCCGTTCCGAACTTCGTTTTAGCCGTGCTCCTGCAATATTATATTGCCTTGAAACTCGGCATCCTGCCGATTGCCGACTGGGGCGGGTTCTCATACACGATTCTGCCGACGATTGCGCTTGGCGTGGGTCCGTTGGCTGAAACCGCCCGTTTCATTCGAACCGGCATGGTCGACGTTTTGAATTCTGATTATATTGAGCTTGCGCGTGCCAAGGGCTTGAGCAAGTTTCAGATTGTCTATCATCATGCGCTTCGCAACAGTTTGATTCCGCTCATTACCTTGATCGGACCATATACTGTTTCACTGATGACCGGTTCCATGGTTATCGAAAACATCTTCTCGATTCCTGGTATCGGTGAACAATTCGTCAAGTCAATCACAACAAACGACTATCCAACGATCATGGGTGTTACGATGCTCTTCTCCGCAGGCCTGGTGGCAGTTATTCTGTTGACCGACATCATCTACGGAATCATCGACCCGCGTATTCGTCTTGCTGGAAATGAGGATTAAGCTATGGAAGAAAATTTGAAGTTAGATCCGGAAGCAAAGGTTTCTCCGGAAGATTTTCAAGCTTTGCCAAAGGAAGAAGAGCTTGATGCTGAAAAAATTGCGGCCCCATCCTTAACTTTCACACAGGATGCATGGCGTCGTCTCAAGAAAAACAAAGGTGCCGTCATTTCGCTTTTTGTCATTATCGTAATGATTGTCGTGGCTTTCGGTTCGACACCGTTCATTAATCATGATACTTTGGTCAAGTCCGCACCTAAGTATGCCAACCTGCCAGCCAAGATTCCCGGCGTGGACATCAACGGGTTCAACGGCAAGCTCAAGCAGGGCGGAGTCTGGGTTGACCAGTACAAGGCAAACAATATTCCCAAGGGAACATACTTTGTTCTGGGAACCGACTACCTTGGTCACTCGCTTGCACAACGTATCATCTATGGTACAAAAATCTCGTTGATTGTTGCTTTGGTCGCAACGTTCTTTGACCTTACAATCGGGGTCTCGTATGGCATTGTCTCAGGCTGGAAAGGCGGGATGGTGGATAATGTCATGCAGCGTATCATTGAAATCATCTCGTCGATTCCGAGTCTTGTCATTGTCGTGTTGATGCTGCTTGTCTTCAAACCGGGCATGACGTCGATTATCCTGGCCATTGCCATTTCAAGCTGGACGACCATGGCCCGGATGATTCGAGCGGAAACGCTCCAGCTGAAGAGCCAGGAATATGTTCTGGCCGCAAGAACGTTAGGCGAATCTCCGGTCAAGATTGCGATGAAGCATCTGGTTCCGAACCTTTCAAGCATCATCATCATTCAGACGATGTACACGATTCCGAGTGCCATCTTCTTCGAAGCTTTCCTGAGTTTCATCGGTATCGGTATTTCCGCTCCTGAAACGTCTCTTGGGGTATTGCTCAACGATGGTCAGAAGAACTTCCAGTTCCTGCCATACCAGATGTGGTATCCGGCAATCGTTCTCTGTGTATTGATGATCTCCTTTAACCTTTTGGGCGACGGGCTTCGCGATGCATTTGATCCAAAGACAAGAAGGTAGGTAATTAAGATGGGCGAAAGAATTTTAGACGTAAAGAACCTTGAAATTAATTTCCACACCTATGCTGGCGATGTAAAGGCTATTCGTGATGTCAGCTTCCACCTTGACAAGGGTGAAACGCTCGCCATCGTTGGTGAATCCGGCTCAGGCAAGTCCGTTACGACGAAGAGTCTGATGGGGCTTCTTGCCAACAACGCTGAAGTTGTCGGCGGCTCAATCATGTATCGCGGCGAAGATTTGCTGAAGAAGACCGAAAAGGAAATGCAGGGAATTCGCGGCAAGGACATTGCGATGATCTTCCAGGATCCGATGACATCATTGGATCCGACGATGAAAATCGGGCGCCAGATTGCCGAACCGCTGATGATTCACAAAAATGTCGATAAGAAGAAGGCCTGGGCACAGGCTCTTGAGATTTTGAAGCTGGTCGGGATTGCAAATGCAGAAGAACGTATCAACGATTATCCTCACCAATTCTCAGGCGGCCAGCGTCAGCGTATCGTGATTGCGATTGCGCTCGTTTGCTACCCGGAAATCCTGATTGCTGATGAACCTACAACTGCCCTGGACGTTACGATTCAGGCTCAAATTCTGAATTTGATGAAGGAACTTCAACAAAAGATTGAAACATCCATTATCTTCATCACCCATGACCTGGGTGTTGTTGCAGGGATGGCTGACCGCGTGGCCGTTATGTACGCCGGTCAAATCATCGAATACGGAACGGTTGATGAAATCTTCTACAATCCAAAGCATCCATATACATGGGGCTTGCTGAACTCAATGCCGACACTTTCAAGTACAAAGCTTGAAGCAATCCCGGGCACTCCTCCCGACCTGCTTGATCCGCCTAAGGGCGATCCGTTTGCAGCTCGTAATCCGTATGCCATGAAGATTGATGCTGAAAAACAGCCGCCATTCTTCAAGGTTTCTGATACGCACTATGCAGCAACATGGCTCTTGCACAAGGATGCGCCAAAGATTACGCCACCTGACGAAATCCTGCGCCGCCAGAAAATCTGGCAGGAAATGCAAGCAGCTGCTAAATAGTTACAAGGAAGGAAGAAAACCGTATGCCAGAACAAAAAAAGAAACTTCTCGAAGTCAAGCACTTGAAACAATACTTCGGAGTCGGCAAGGCAGATATGGTCAAAGCTGTCGATGATGTTACATTTGACATCTACGAAGGCGAAACTTTCGGACTTGTTGGCGAATCCGGTTCAGGTAAGACAACTACCGGCCGAAGCATCATTCATCTCTATAATCCGACTGACGGTCAGATTATCTTTGACGGAAAAGACGTAAGCAAACTTAATTCAAAAGAAGACCATCTTAAATTCTGCCGTGACATGCAGATGATTTTCCAGGATCCCTACGCTTCCCTCAATCCGCGTATGACGGTTGAAGACATCATTGCAGAAGGTCTGGATATTCACGGCTTGGTCAAGACAAAGGAAGAACGTCGTGCCAAAGTTGAGGAATTGCTGGAAACGGTCGGCTTGAACAAGGATCATGCCAGCCGTTATCCGCATGAATTCTCAGGCGGTCAGCGTCAGCGTATCGGCATTGCACGTGCCTTGGCCGTTGAACCGCGCTTCATCATTGCCGACGAACCGATTTCCGCTTTGGACGTTTCCATTCAGGCCCAAGTTGTCAACCTGCTTAAGGAATTGCAGGAACAAAAAGGCCTGACGTATCTTTTCATTGCGCACGATCTGTCAATGGTCAAGTATATTTCGGATCGAATCGGCGTCATGCACTTCGGTCGCCTGCTTGAAGTAGGGCCTGCGGATGACGTTTATACGAAGCCGCTTCATGATTATACGGCAAGTTTGATTTCCGCCGTTCCGGTTCCGGACCCTGAATTTGAACGCAACCGCAAGCAGCTTCTGTACGATGCATCGATCGAACAGGATGTCGAAGGCAAGCCGGCCAAGCTGCGTGAAATCACGCCCGGCCACTTCGTTCGTTGCCGCGAAGATCAAGTTGAAATGTATAAGGAACGTGCTGCCAAGTACGAACAACAATAGAGGAAAAGGAAGCTGGGATTTTTCCCGGCTTCTTTTTTGTCTGCGTTTTTTCAAAATCCAGTGCTGCGCATCGCCTGCTCAATCAGTTCGCCAAGACGAGATTACGGGCAAAAGGCTGATTTTTGAGATTTGCCCGTAAATTTCAGCTCCCAATTACGGGCTCGTGCGCGAGCAAGGACTCCCTAACCGAGACAAGTTCGCCTTCGGTCGTCCAAAGCTTGCGTACGGGGTCATAAGCGCTAGGCTCCACACCTTGACAAAAAAGCGTATAATTAAGTTATCATTCAGTCGGAGGAAAATACTATGCAAAGGCAAGTCATTTTTGGGATTGCAAGAATCAGGGAAATGAGTTTTTTCAAGACGGCGCGGGCAGCGCTTCTGTCGGTTTTTCCATTCGTTTTGATCGGCAGTTTCGCAAAGGTTGCAACGGTGGCGCTGCTTGCCCCGGACAGTTTTCTGAGCGGAATTTTCGGAATGGAACTGAGCCAGAGATTCAACAGCCTGTTCAATGGAATCTATGCGATGACCGGCGGATTGAGCGGACTTCTGGCGGCTCATTATGCGGCCGGATATACGGCGCAGTTTCTGCGTCAAAATTACAAGACGGCTGCGACAACCGGATTCATAGCATATCTTGCATTGTGTTTTCAACAGGCGGGGCAGTCTCACGGGTTCGTGTTTGCCTATCGTCTGCTTGGTGTGCAGGGAATCCTGGCCGGCATTATGTTCGGGTACGTTGTGGGCAAGCTGTTTGAACTGAGCGGAGAATTCTGGAGCAAAGTCGAAGGAAGAGAAGGGGCCGATCAGCAGCTTCCGGGTTCGTTTCGAATGCTTCTGCCGCTGTTTTTATCGCTTTCTTTTGCGATAATCCTGAATCTTGCCGGCAGCTTTCTGTTCAGGAACGGGATTTCACAGGAAATGAAAGTGGCAACGAGCAGCTTTCCGTCGATTCTCTGGCTCGGACTTCTGACGAGCGTCGGAACATGGTGCGGACTTTTCGGACCTTATACCAGCAACAGTTTCTTTGACGAAACTTCGGCAACGAAGAACTTGAACTATGCCCTGGCTCATCATGGCAGTCTTTCCGGCGTGCCGTACAAGCTGACGGCTTATTCGACATATTTTACCTATGCTCAGCTTGCCGGACTGGGGCTCCTGCTGGCCTTGATGTTTGCTTCAAGGAGAAGGAACAGGCGGCTTCTTTGCTGGTGGTGTCTGATTCCGGTCTTTTTCGGCTACGATTCGGCATTAAATATCGGGACGCCGGTCTTGCTCAATCCGCTGTTTTTGATACCGTATGTTTTTGTTCCGCAACTGAACATGGTCGTCGTCTCTGCATTTTATAAGCTTGGAATCCTGCTTCCGTCAGTCTACCCGGTCTGGGGTGGCACGCCGCCGGTCTTGCGCGCGCTGATTGCCACGAACGGTTCGTTTGCGGCCTTTTTCGTTTCGCTTGCGTTGGTCATGATGGATGCTTTCATCTATGGTTTCTTTGTGAAAAATGCAGAGCATGCAGGAGAATTGATGAATCGACTCAAGGGAGGACAGGTTGATGAAAAATAAGGGCGCAATCTTTTTTTCAGGCTTGATTTTAATTTTGACGATTCTCCTGGCAATTCCGACGTATCGGTATACCAGAAAAAGCTCGGAACAGATGGCCCGGCGTTACAATTCACAGCTGTCGCCGGTGATCATGATTCCCGGAAGCTCGGCAACGGAAAACAGATTTGACGGAATGGTCGCACAGCTTAATTCCGATCAGCCCAAAAAGCATGGACTGCTTAAGATTAAAGTCATGAACAACGGCAGGATAAAGTTTAAAGGCAAGATTTCTGCAAGGGACAACGAACCAATCATCGTGGTCGGATTTGAGAACAATCGCGACGGGTACTCGAACATCAAAAAGCAGGCCCGGATGTTCAATGAATGTTTTGCGCAATTATATGAACGCTATGAGTTCAATAACTGCAAATGTATCGGACATTCAAACGGCGGGCTGGTCTGGACCTGTTTTCTCGAAAATTATTCAAAAAATTACGACGTCAGCTTTAAAAAACTGATGACGATTGGGTCTCCCTACAATTTTTCGGAACAGTCGATGAAGAAGAAGTCGCAGATGCTGTCTGATTTCATCAAATACAGTTACCGCCTCCCTGACGATCTGACCGTATATTCGGTTGCCGGAACCGAAACCTACACTTCGGACGGCTTGGTTCCCGAAAAAAGCGTTGAGGCCGGCAAATATATTTTTCAGGGAAAAGTCAAGTCATTCACGCAAATAACTGTAACCGGCAACGAAGCCGGTCATTCGGATCTTCCGGAAAACAGACAGATCGTTGACTTGATTCAAAAATACGTGCTTGATGACAGACAGCGCCAACCTGGTGCTAGTAGATAGGAAAAATTAATGGTATAGTTAGAGCATGGCAAAAAGCAAGAAAGAAGGTAGTCGTTATGAGCAGCAAGCGCCAACTTGACGGTGCAAGACGAATCGTTGTCAAGGTCGGGACCAGCACGTTGATTCATCCCAATGGCAGGATTAATCTGCAGGCAATCGATCAGCTCAGTTTTTCGTTGAGCGGCCTTGTCAATGAAGGCAGGCAGGTCGTCCTTGTTTCATCAGGGGCAATCGGCGTCGGAATGGGACAGATGGGGTTGGATGCCCGACCCGGGAAGATTCCGGAACAGCAGGCCCTGGCATCAATGGGGCAGTGCGAACTGATGACGATTTACCAGCAGCGTTTTACGACGTACGGGCAGAAAATCAGCCAGGTGCTGCTGACGCATGACGTTCTTGACTATCCTAAGAGTCGCCAGAACGTTTTCAATACGCTTGACACGCTGCTTGAATGGGGCATCATTCCGATTATCAACGAAAATGACACGATTGCAGTCGACGAGCTCGACCATCATACGAAATTCGGCGACAACGATCAGCTTTCAGCCATCGTAGCCGACATCGTTGATGCGGACCTTCTGATCATGCTGTCCGACATTGACGGATTCTTCAACAAAAATCCGCGCCATTTCAAGGATGCCAAATTGATTGATGAAATCAGCAGTATTGATTCCAAGGTTATCGAACAGGCCGGCGGCAAGGGAACCAAATTTGGAACGGGCGGAATGACGACCAAGCTCAAGGCGGCAAAGCGCATTTTGAAGCATGACCGCATGATGGTTCTTGCGAACGGTGAAAATCCGTCGATTATTTTCAGAATCATGAACGGTGAAAAGGTCGGAACTCTTTTCAGAAAAAAATGAGGTGAAAATTATGGTAATTTCTTTGGAAGAGATGGGGAAAAAGGCCAGGCAGGCCGCTTTTGAGCTGGCACAGACGCCGACTTCCCTGAAAAATGCAGTGTTGAACAGGATGGCGGATGCCCTGATTGAAAAAGAAGAAGAGATTTTGACACAAAACAGGCTTGATCTGGAGAATGCATCAAAGATGCCGAAAAACTTCACGGATCGTCTGACGCTTAATCATGACCGCATCCTGGGGATGGCGGAAGGCCTGCGCCAGGTTGCATCCCTGCCTGATCCGATTGGGAACGAGGATGCGGCCTGGGTCAATCATGCCGGCCTGCAGATTGCCAGAAGGCGCGTTCCGCTCGGCGTCGTCGGCATGATTTATGAGGCTCGTCCAAACGTGACGGCCGATGCGGCCGGACTCTGCTTCAAGTCAGGGAACGCCGTGATTCTTCGCGGAGGAAAGGAAGCATTGAGGACAAACGTCAAGCTTTGCGAAATCCTGCGGTCTGCGGTTTCCTCATCAGGACTTGACGAAAATGCCGTACAGATCATTCAGGAAACCTCGCATGAGGTCGCCAGTCAGTTCATGCAGCTGACGGATTATCTTGACGTTTTGATTCCGCGCGGTTCGGCACGCCTGATCAAGGCCGTCGTCAACACCGCCAAGGTGCCGGTGATTGAAACCGGAGCCGGCAACTGTCATCTTTATGTTGACAGGGATGCCGAATTTGACATGGCGGAAAAAATCGTCGTCAACGCCAAATGTCAGCGCCCTTCAGTCTGCAATGCGGCTGAAAAGCTCCTGGTTCATGAGGCAGTTGCAGAGAAATTCCTGCCGCGCGTGGCACAGGCGCTTGAGGAACGAAACGTCGAACTTCGCGGTGACGAACGGGCATGCGCGATTCTTGGCAGCCGCTGCAGGCCCGCAACAGCTGAGGACTGGGATACCGAATATAACGATTATATTCTGACAATCGGTGTTGTTGATTCTTTGGATGAGGCAATTCTGCACATCAATCGGCACAGCACGCATCATTCTGAAGCAATCATTACTGAAAACTACCGTGCGAGTCAGCGCTTCCTGAACGAAATCGATTCCGCCTGCGTCTACGTCAATGCTTCGACGCGCTTTACCGATGGGTTCGAATTCGGTTTTGGAGCAGAAATCGGCATTGCGACGCAAAAACTTCACGCAAGAGGACCGATGGGATTAAACGAGCTGACCACGATCAAATACGTGATTCGCGGCGACGGTCAAATCAGAGAATAGCATTCAAATGCATTCATGCGGGAAAAGGCACTGCATTTAAAATAAGTAACGGAGGAATCATCATGAACGAAACGATTAAAACGCAATTGAACCATCGGACGATACGGGCTTTCAAAGACCAGTCGCTCACTGGTGAGCAGAAGAAGACCCTGGAGGAAGTGGCGCGCCACACGTCGACAAGCATGTTTTTGCAGCAGTTCTCGATGCTGCACGTGACGGATGATGAGAAACGCACAAGAATCCGTGAGATTACGGGGCAGAAATATGTCGGTGCAAACGGGGACCTGTTTATTTTCATTGCCGACCTGTACCGCAACAGCGAAATCCGGCGCCAGCTCGGAAAAGACGAAGGCGCGCTTCACGGGACCGATATCTTCCTGCAGGCAGTTGAAGATACAGTTCTGGCCGTGCAGAATTTCGTCAATGCGGCTGAAAGCATGGGGCTTGGCGCCGTTATCTTGGGAAGCATCAATAATGAGCCGAAAGAACTGGTTAAAATTCTGAACCTGCCGAAAATGACCTATCCCGTTTTAGGCGTCCAGGTCGGCGTCCCTGATCAGGAACCTCAGCTCAAGCCGCGTCTGCCGCTTGAGTTCATCTCATTTGAAAATGAATATCCAACTGATTTTTCGATCAGGAATCTGGCTTCGTATGATGAAGTCGTTCAGACCTACTATGATCTTCGCGACACCAATAAGCGAATTGATTCATTTACAAACCAGGTCGGGTCTGCCAAACTCGACAACCGCGAGACGCATCGCAGCCAGATTCTTGAAGTGCTGCATGAGCAGGGGCTTTGCTGGAAATAGGACAGTCAGATCCGTACCGTGATGGTGCGGATTTTTTATTGCCTCTTCAAATTCAGAACAAGAATGCCGGGAAACGACCCTGTCTCTGAAATTTGTTATAATGGAAACAGAAAAGTTAAGGAGGATTTTGCCATGAACCTGCTCTTTGCCGTTAACGACGGCTTCGTTGACCAGATGTTGACAGCCGTTTACTCAATTTTGGAAAATACGCCGGCTCAGCTCGATTTTTACGTTCTGCAGAAAAAGAAGCTTCAGAAAACGAAGGAAATCGAGAAGTTTGCTTCAAGGACCGGGGCCGGGTATCATGCAGTGATTATCGGGGATGAGGATTTCTCTGATTTCCCGGTGACGGACAGGTATCCGGAAACGATTTATTACCGATTGCTTGCGCACAGGTATTTGCCAGAGGACATCAGGCGCATCCTGTATCTTGATGCCGATGTTCTGTGCATCAATGACCTGAGTCCGCTTTATGAACTTGATTTTGAAGGCAATCTCTACGCAGCGGCAAGTCATTCAGGCCTGACCAATGTCAAGAACGTGATCAACAGCGTGCGGCTCGGGACGGAAAGCGGCGAGAGCTACTTCAATTCCGGAGTGCTTTTGATGAACCTTGAAGAAATCAGACGAGTCGTCGACCCTGAAAGGATCGCCGAATATGTCAGGAAAAACAAGCTTAATCTGTTATTGCCCGATCAGGATGTCCTGAACGGACTTTACGGGCAGAAGATCAAGAAGGTTGAAGATGAGCTTTATAATTATGACGTCAGAAAGAATCCGATTTACGAGGCAGTCAGCATGGGCGAGTGGAGCCTTGACTGGGTTGTGAAAAATACCGTCGTGCTTCATTTCTGCGGAAGGGACAAGCCGTGGGATGAAGATTACATCGGACGTTTTGCGGGACTTTACAAGCATTATTTTAAAAAGGCGATGGACATCGTATTATGAGATGGCAGGAATATCTGAAGGAGCTTGAACGTCTGTCAAGGGGTTCTTCACAGGAAGAAGTGCTCGTGCAGGTGGCAGCCGTTGAAAGGACGCTTGAAGCATACAGTGAGCACAAACTGCCCGCGCATCCTCTGCCAAGACTTGGTTTTTGCGAAGAGTTCATCATGGATCATCTGCTTGACTGCGCCAATCTGCTGGAACTTGACAGCAGACTGAATGATTTGCGTCAGACGGTGATTGAGAACTTTGGAATCTGGCATATTTTTTCGGAAGACTGGGTTGATGACCTGGCTCTGCATTTAAATGGAAGAAAAACGCTTCAGTTAATGTCGGGAAATGCAGTGCTGGCAGCCAGTCTGGCGAACGTGACGGCAACGGACAGCTTTGACTGGTCAAGACAGGACGTTACGCGTCCCGATCCCTGGACAGAGGTCGAAAACATCGATGCAGTGTCCGCGGTTGGAAAATATGCGGCTGACATGGACGTCATCATCATGGAATGGGCCCCTGATACGTCAGAAGATGACTGGGAAGTGCTGCAAAAGCTCAGAAAGATCCAGTGGCCGGGAGAGTTCATCGTGATTGGTGAAAGAAACGGGGCGACGAATTCCAGAAAGTTCTGGGATGAGTGCCGGCTGGAAGAGCCGGAAGATTTGAATCGACGGCACGAATGCTTTGACTTTATCGACGACAAGGTCTATCTGATTGGATGATTCTTGAGATTTCTTAAATAAACCGTCTTTTTTTAGATGTTTCTTTACGTATTGACGTTGCGAAATTTGGTATCATATAGGTATATATTACGCAAGGTACATACCCAGAAGGAGTTAACTATATGAAAATTCTGATTGTTGATGATGATAAGGATATTGTTGAATTGCTCAGTATTTACGTCAAAAACGAAGGCTACGAAGTGGAACGCGCCTATAACGGAAAAGAGGCCATTACGAAACTCAATACGAATCCTGACATCGGCCTGATGATTCTTGACATCATGATGCCTCAGATGGATGGCCTTGCAGTCGTCAGAGAAGTCAGAAAGGACAGTCAGATTCCGGTACTGATGCTTTCGGCCAAGACCGATGACCTGGACAAGATTCAAGGCTTGATTCAGGGTGCGGACGACTATGTGACAAAGCCCTTCAATCCGCTTGAGGTCATGGCACGCGTCAAGTCCCTGCTTCGCCGCAGCCAGCATGACGTCAGGAATAACGAACCGGATCAAATCGAAGTCGGACCGTTGATTATCAAGAAGGATTCGCATGAGGTTGAAACCGTCACCGGCAAGTCAATTCAATTGACGGCTTTGGAATTTGGCATACTGTATCTGCTTGCAAGCCATCCGAACAGGGTGTTTTCCGCTGACGAAATCTTTGAACGAGTCTGGCAGCAGGAGTCGGTCGTTTCAGCCAAGACGGTCATGGTTCACGTAAGTCATCTGAGAGACAAGATTGAAGAATCAACCGGCGGCGAAAAGGTTATTCAGACCGTTTGGGGCGTTGGCTATAAGATTGAATCACATTAATGGGGTGATGGTTAGTGCAGTTTAAACTCACGACGCGTGAAAAAAGCGAGCTGTTCGGCGAAGGCGTTGCCACGGTTATCCTGCTGCTGCTGCTCAATATGTCGATTTTTGTGATTGCCAATCAGGAAATCGCCCGCAATCCGGGCCTTGCAGCCGGAATTTTTCAGATTAAACTGTCGCTTTCGCTCGGACCGCATGCCATCAGACTGTGGTCCTGGGGTTGGGTTTTCACCGGCCTGATGCTTTTAGCGGATGCCTTTGTCGTCTACTGGCGACTGATGCGGCGCTATCGTCAGATGCAGCTGCGTCACGTTATTTCGGAATTGCACTATATTGCTTCCGGACATTTTTCGCATCGAATCAAATTTACCCTTGACGGTCAGATGCAGCGCGTCGTTGAAAGCGTCAATGCCCTGGTTGACAGTACAATCAATGCGATGGAAGAAGAGCGGAGAATTGAACGCTCAAAAGACGAATTGATCACAAACGTCAGTCATGACATCAGAACGCCGCTGACTTCGATTATCGGATATCTCGGCTTGATTGAAGACAATCAGTACGGCAGCGAAGAAGAGCTGAAAAAGTACACTCACACGGCTTTTTTGAAGTCAAGGCAGATGAAGTCACTGGTTGATGATCTGTTTGAATATACCAAAGTCAGGCAGCCCGATTTACCGTTAAGCATCGTGAAAATCGATCTGGGTGCAATGCTTGAACAGATTGGAGCAAGCTATGAGCTTGAAGGAAGCAAAAAAGGGATGGAAGTCGAAGTCAATGTTCCGGATGAGCCGGTGTTCATGGAAGCAGACGGCGAGAAGCTGGCCAGGGTCTTCAACAATCTGATTTCGAATGCCTTCAAATACGGCATCGGCGGCAGGCACGTCTATCTTTCGGTAAAGTCGCTGTCTTCTGAAGAAGTCGTCGTTAAAATCGAAAATGACGGCGAACCCATTCCCGAAAGCGCGGTTCCGCAACTGTTTGACAGATTTTATCGTGCCGAGAGTTCACGATCTCGTGAGACGGGCGGATCAGGACTAGGGCTTGCAATCGTGCAGAGCATCGTTGAACGCCACAACGGCTATATTTACGTTGAATCAAATGCTGAACTGACCAGTTTTGTGATGCATTTTCCAACGGAACACAAGAATGTCGTGCGAAAACCGGTAAAGGCTGGGAAAAAGGGCGAATGAGAAGCGGATTCGTCCTTTTTTGTTGGCAAAACTATTGAATCCTTGGTTTTTTTTGGGTATTCTTAAATAGGAATTTATTAGAGGGGACTGCTTAGTAATGAAACTATTCAAATCATTGAAAAAAACAATGATCGCACTCATCGCAGGCGTAACCGTATCTACGGCTGCCGCAGCAGGCATCGGTGGCCTGTCTGTTCAAAAAGTATCTGCCGACTCTTTACCGCAACAAACAGATTCGAATTTGAATCTTGACGTCAAGGCTGCAATTGCCGTTGATGCCAAGACAGGGCAGATTCTCTACGCAAAGAATGCGGAACAAGCACTGCCGGTTGCATCAATGTCCAAGTTGATGACGGTCTATCTGGTTCTCCAGGCCATCAAAAAAGGCAAGCTGAGCTGGAA
>NZ_DAIUCE010000017.1:0-14589 GCF_036846325.1 Ligilactobacillus sp.
TTGTCTTTCTGTTGAATATTAAATCATATCTGGTTATATTTGTGCATATTTTTAGCTACAGTTTATTTCCTCCATCAAGAAAATAGATATTTTGTAGCTTGACTTTACTTGCCACTTCCATAACTTCTGCTTTTGAAACGTTCAAGATATTTTGAATCCAATCTTCATTTGAGACATATGTTCCAGTCAAAATATCATTTTGAGCACGATTAACCGCAGTCATTTGATTGTCCAAACGACTTTCAAAATTATTTATCAGGGATGACTTGACATTTGCAACCAGATCATCTTCAAAAGCTCCGTTTGCCAAATCCTTCAGTTGTTCTTCAATCAAATGGATGACATGCTCCTTATTTGACGATTGAATTCCTGTCTGAACCATCAAGAATTGTCGATACGGATCAAATGAAGAGCTTGCATAATACGCCAGGCTTTCTTTTTCTCGAACGTTGACGAAAAGCTTTGAAAGCGGAGAACCACCGAACAGTCCATTGAAAATCAGTGCTGCATAATGCAGTTTCGAACGATACGGAACATTCAGCCGATATCCCAGGTCAAGCTTGCTTTGATTGAGATTTTGCCTTTCAACGTTTTCACTGACCGTTTCCTTTAAAGGCTGCTCATAATTCAAAGTGAAATAATCTGGCTTTCTTTCAGAAAAATTGAAATCCTTTGAACGTTCAACAGCCAGGTCTCTATCAATATCGCCGGAAACAAGAATCTGGATACGATCGTTTTCAATCATTTCAAGATAGGCGTCATAGACGTCCTTTGAAGTAAGGTTTTCGAGCTCTTCTGCAGAACCGAAAACAGGCGATTTTTGTGCAGCTTCATCAAAGTAGTTCTCTTGAAGTTTCAACGAAGCATAACTTTGCTTGTTATCCTTAATGGAATTGACGTATGCAATCAAATTTTGCTTTTGTCGCGAAAACGTTTCATGGTCGAACTCACCGTCTTTTACGAGCGGATTCAAAATCATACTTTTCAAAAATTCAAATCCGGCATCGACCAATCCGACCGGATTTTCCAAAAATTTATCATCAATGCAATTAAAGACAAAATTAATCGTATGGATGTTTCCGTGGCGATTGACGGTTGTGCCAAAGCCGGCTCCATACATCCTTGACAGCTCCATCGCTGTCTTGCTTTGAGTCGGAAAATCGCTTGAACTTGTCTCAAGCAAGTTCGACAGCAGCGTTCTGACGCTCAAACTTCTCACGTCTGCCAATTCGGTCATGAAAGAAACGACAATCCGATTTGTTTTGAACTGTTGTGTAGGGATCAAAATCAAATCGACCCCGTCCGTTATGCTGATTTGCACACACAGTTCCCCCTTCTAATATTTAGCATTACCCTTAATTTTATAGTAAAATGCACTGAAATACAAGGGTTCTCCATTCTTCAGGATTAAACAAAAAATCTCTTTCTGATTCCGAAAGAGATTTTTTTCATTTGCTTATTCTTCGGGCTTGACGTAAACCTCACGCGGTTTGGCACCTTCCTGTCTTCCGACCATTCCACGTGCTTCAAGCTCATCGACAATTCGTGCCGAACGATTGTATCCAATGCTGAAATGGCGCTGAAGCAACGAAATACTGCATTTTCCTTCAATCGCAATGAACTTGACGACGTCATCGAACAACTCGTCAACGTCATTTTCCCGCTTTTCCTGCTCGACTTCTTCGTCCGAAACTTCCATTGTCTTGTCAAATGCAGTGCTGCGCTGATTGGAAACAAATTCGACAACGTTTGCCACGTCTTCGTCAGAAATGAATGCACCCTGAATTCTCGTCGGTTTATTCTGACCGACGGGCATAAACAACATATCACCACGACCGAGCAGCTTTTCCGCACCGTTTCCATCAAGGATCGTTCTCGAATCCGTTCCGCTTGAGACGGCAAATGCCATTCGCGACGGAACGTTTGCCTTGATCAAGCCGGTAATGACATCAACTGACGGACGCTGCGTTGCCAAAATCATATGAATTCCGGCAGCACGCCCCATTTGAGCAATTCTGACGATTTGATCCTGAACGGATCCTCCGGTCGTCATCATCAAATCAGCAAGCTCATCAACTACAACGACAATATAGGGCATGAGCGGACGCTTCCCGCCATCGTCTGCGTTTTCCTGTTCAATCAGCTGATTGTATCCTGAAATGTTTCGAACGTCTTTTTCAGCAAATCGCTCATAGCGCTCCTCCATTCGTGCAACAACCTTTTCAAGAGAACGGGCGGCTTTGCGAGGTTCAGTAATTACGGGCACGAGCAGATGAGGAATTTCCTTATAAATTCCAAGTTCGACTTTTTTGGGATCAACCATCATCAACTTGACCGTTTCCGGACGACAATTCATAAGAATACTCGTAATAATCACGTTGATTGCAACAGACTTACCGCTGCCGGTTGAACCGGCAATCAGCAAGTGAGGCATTTTTGCCAGATCTGCCGTTTCCAAATCACCTGAAACATTATGTCCCAATGGAACCTCAAGCGGTTTGTGCTTGCCCTTGCGACGCTTGAATTCGGTGATGATCGTTTTATATGCAACAGTCGCAACGTTCTGATTGGGAACTTCGATTCCAATCAGCGGTTTTCCGGGAATCGGGGCTTCAATTCGAATATCTTTGGCCGCCAGAGCAAGTGCCAGATCATCGGCAAGATTGACAATTTTTGAAACCTTGACACCAATCGCAGGATGAAGCTCATATCTTGTAACGGCAGGACCAAGCATGACGTTCTTAAGTTCAGCCTTAACGCCGAAACTTTCAAGCGTCTGAATCAAAATATCCCTGTTTTTCCTGATTGCGCGCCGTTCCGAACTCTGATCGGCATCTTTTCCGTCAGTCAGTAAATCAAGCGAAGGCAGCTTATAATCGGAATCGTCAAAAGTTTCTTCAGAAAATTCAAAGTCTTCTTCATTTTGCGAATCACTCAGGGATCCATCCTTTTCCTTTCCAATGACTTCAGTCACATCGTCTGACTTGTCCTGATCAAAAATTTCTTCCGATTGACTTTCTTCGGTTTGAACATACTTTTTCAAGACGTCTGAAGATTTTTCATGAAGCTTGCCTTTACCTTCAAGAACCTTCGGCAGAGTATCTTTAACTCTTCTAAAGAGCCAAGCTGCTGAATTTTTCAGCCAACACACGACAGCATAGCTCATTTGACCGAAAGCATCGATTCAATCCTGGGCCGATAAGTTCAACATCATGCACAGACCAAGAAAACACAGAATATCTGCCGCAAGGTACGATCCCAACTGAGCCGTCAGAAAATACGTCAGCGTATAAAGTAAAGCACCGATAAGTCCTCCGCCGACCGTTGTTCCAAGTGTTGAAGACGTCAGATCAGCTGCCAGGTATTGCCAGGTGATCGAAACGAAACGTGCATGGAGGTCAAGTCTGGCAAACATTACCGCCGAGAACATGACCAAGATGCCTGACCAGCAAATGAACAACCCGCAAACTCGTTTCCTGTCCAATTCTGGTGTTTTGCCGGTTAAAAGCAGGCAGCATCCAAAAATAATCATCAAAACAAAACCTATTTTATAGGTGTCGCCCACGAACAAACGCAAAACATTCGAAAGCAACACCCCGAGATATCCCATGCCTAAAAATCCCAAAACCGCAAACAGGATATAAATTGCCCCAATGACATGCTCAGATAAAACGATCCCATTCTTTTTTCTGCGCGTTTTTTTCCTTTTCTGAGCCATTTCAAAATCCTCCCTGATAATCCTGGTTTCAATTATAGCATACATCCGATAAAATAAACAAATGTTCGCAACAAAAAAACCGCCGTTCCGGCGGTTTGAAAAACTATTTCAATTTATCGTTTTCGTAACGATGAACGCGATCCAATTCAGGGAAGGATTGCTGCCTTAATGCTTCATAAATCACGATTGCAGCCGTATTTGACAAATTCAGAGCACGAATATTTCGATCATTTTGCGGAATTCGGATGCAGTTCTTCTCATACCTGCGCATAAATGCCTCCGGAAGTCCCGTCGTCTCTTTGCCGAACAGGAAATAATGATTTCTGCCTGCATCCGTGTAATCAACGTCAGCATAAGTGCGCTCGGCAAATTTAGACACGACGTACAATTCGCCGTTTTCATCCATTGACTCCAGAAATTCAGGCAGATTTTCATGATAGGTGATCTTTACCTTGTCCCAATAATCAAGTCCGGCTCTTTTCATATACTTGTCATCGGTCGAAAAACCAAGCGGCTTGATCAGATGAAGTTCAGTATTGGTTCCGGCACACGTCCTGGCGATATTTCCCGTATTTGCCGGCATCAACGGTTCAAACAATACAATATGATTCGTCATTTAAGGATTCCTCTCTTTTGAGATAAAAAAAGCGTAACCGTTCGGTGTGGGCACGGCGAACAGTTACGTTAATGAAGTACAATCATATAGCAACTAACGACAGTTCCGTCAATTGCCAACAACCGATCTCTTGTCATTATACTAACACTGTATATTTTAATTTTCAATAGGTTTTCGATAACTTTTTAAAAAAATATTCATTTTTCAGATTCGATTTCTTTCTTAACGTCAATGCCTTAAAACGGGACTTTTTACATTGAAAAATGCCTTTCCCCAGGTGTTTTTCAAAGCTTTTGCTTAAGTAAAAACTTATAGCTGTGAACAATCCGTTGAAATCTAACTCGCAAACGGGAAAATTAACTTTAGATTTGATTTCATTAATTTTCACTGACTTTGATATATTTTCCGGAAACAAGCCTTACCAGATCATCCCTTTTCATTCTGACAGAACGTCCGACTTTTCCGGCAGAAACGGAAATTTCATCAAAACTCTTGATTCGTTCGTCAAAATAAACGGGAAATCCCTTTCTGACATTGATGCCGATAGGAGTATTTGCTCCATGAACATACCCGGTAATATTGATTAAATTCTTGTTATCCGCAAGATGAACTTGTTTTTTGCCGAGTTCGTGCGCAACAAGTTTCAAATCGATTTCATGAATAAGCGACAAACATACCACGATGTAATCTTTGGCATCGTTGTTTGCCTGCATCACGATCGTTTTCAAGATGCTTTCTGCCGGAACTCCCTGTTCCTTTGCCTCGGCCAAGGCATCAGCACCGTTATTGATCCAGTCAAAGGAAACTTCTTCATACTCAATGTGGTGCTGATCCAAGATTCGTTCATCATTCGTCTTCTTTTCCTTAGTGCTCTTTTTTCCAGCCATCTTTTTCAGCTTCCTTCCTTGCAATTATGTTATCAATCTTAACATCTCAAATCAGATAAGTCCAAAATATACAATACTGATTTCAAAAAAAGCCTGAACCAAACATGAGTCTCATCCCTCAATAGTAAAATAGTATTTTAATTTTTTGTGAATTTTCTCAAAGCGCCTTTATTTGCGTTGACTTTTGGTCTCATTTAAAGTATATTACTTGTGTTTGCGGACACATCAGCTTTGTCGAAAGTCCGCAACATATTTTAGAATTGCGAGGTATATCATGCCAGTTTTTGATTATGAAGATATTCAGCTTGTTCCTAACAAGTGTATTGTGAAGAGTCGTTCCGAAATTGATACGCGCATCAAATTCGGACCAATGACATTCAACATTCCGGTTGTTCCTGCAAACATGCAAACAGTCATTGATGAAAAACTTGCCGTTTGGCTGGCACAAAACGGCTACTTCTACATCATGCACCGTTTCGATGAAGATGAACGCCTGCCATTCGTTAAAAGAATGCATGATCAAGGATTATTCGCATCAATTTCCGTTGGCGTCAAGCCAAGGGAGCATGAACTGATTGATGAATTGGCCGCTCAAAATCTTGTCCCGGAATATATCACGATTGATATTGCTCATGGACATTCAGACACGGTCATCGAAATGATCAAACATATCAAACAGGCAATGCCGGGAGTCTTTGTCATCGCCGGAAACGTCGGGACTCCGGAAGGCGTCCGCGAACTTGAAAATGCAGGAGCTGATGCAACAAAGGTCGGAATCGGACCAGGAAAGGCATGCATCACTAAGCTTAAAACGGGTTTCGGAACAGGCGGCTGGCAATTAGCTGCGGTCAGATTATGTGCAAAGGCTGCCAGCAAGCCTATCATCGCGGACGGAGGCATTCGCAACAACGGTGATATTGCCAAATCCGTTCGATTCGGTGCTTCAATGGTCATGATCGGTTCAATGTTTGCCGGACATGAGGAAACGCCTGGCGAAGTCATTGAACAAGATGGACAAAAGTACAAGGTTTACTATGGATCTGCTTCCCAATATCAAAAAGGACAATATAAAAACGTCGAAGGCAAGAAACTGCTCGTGCCTTATCGCGGACATATTTCCGATACCTTGCGCGAAATGCGGGAAGACCTTCAATCCTCCATCTCATATGCAGGCGGCAAGGAACTGATGGCACTTCGCAAAGTTGATTACGTAATCGTCAAGAACTCCATCTTCAACGGAGATACCTTTTAAGAAAAATTATCTTTAAAAATTACGAAAAAGCGGCCAGGAATCAGCTTGATTCCTGACCGTTTTTTAATGTTGGACACATCCGCAAAAATCGAGTCGATTTCTCAGACGACGTTTTACTAGTCAAAAACGATTTCAGTTCCGATTTCAATTTCAGGCATGACGTGCGGTTTTAAATAAATTGCATTCTCCTGGGGCGTTTCCGGAACCTCCTTAAAGGCCAAAACCGTGTGCCCGATCGAAGTCAGGTTCGATTCAGCCAATTGTCCGACAAATTCGACTTCATATTCGGAAGAACCAATTGTAACCTTTGACCCCTGCTTGATATCATAACCGCCAATCGGATCATTTTCAAAATCATGAATCAATGACACTTCACGCAAACGCTCCGAAGCCGTTTCGCCGAATAAAATAAGCAATGGTTGCTTTTCGTCAATTGCCTGGGGACCGATTGCAGTAATTTTGCTCTTAATCATATCAGAAATTCCTCTCCTAATCCGCTTGTTCAATACTTAACGAATTCATTATAACCTATTTTATTCTTTCTTTGTAGATTAATATCCTTTGGCAGCGTTTTCTTAGTAAGAATATGTTATAATTGATAGGAATAAATTTACAGAGAGGATGTTTCTGCGTGAAAGAAGAAATTCTGTTCGGAACATATACTAAAAAAACAAGCAAAGGTATCTATTATGCCACCTTGGATACTGAGGGAAAAACGATTTCCGACCCTAAACCAGTCGTCGGATTGCAAAGTCCAACTTATATGAAAGTCACGAATAAAAAGACGCTCGTCTCAGTAGCAAAAAAAGATGATCTTGGCGGAATCGCTGCATTTGACGCAAAAAATTCGGCATTTACGCTTTATGACGAAGCTTTAACGCCTGGTGCCAACCCTTGCTACGTCGGTTTTGACGAAAAGCGTCAGCTGATTTTTACGGCCAACTATCATAAGGGTCAAATCGATGTTTACAAAATCAACGCTGATCAAACGCTCAGTCTGACTGATACTGTCAAGGACGAAGGAAACGGTCCGCGTCCGGAACAGGATTCAGCACATGTTCACTACACCGATCTTGCTCCGGACGGACGGCTGATTGCAGTTGATCTCGGCAATGACACTGTTTCAACATATGACGTTTCAGATGAAGGCAAACTTTCCCTTGTCTCCGTTTTTAAAACGGAACCAGGTTTTGGCCCGCGCCACATCGTTTTTGCGCACGACAGCAATTATGCATATCTTGCAGGCGAACTTTCAAGCAATCTTTCGGTTCTCAAGTATGACACAAAAACAGGATGTTTTTCGCTTGAGCAAACAGTCAAGACGATTCCTTCCACTTGGACCGAACATAATGGTGCTGCTGCTGTCAGAATTTCTGCCGATGACAGATTCGTCTACGTTTCAAATCGCGGCCATAACTCGCTGGCTCAATTTGAAGTTCATGACGATCACATGGTTGATTTTGTTGAATTCGTTTCAACCGAAGGCGATTTTCCTCGCGACTTCGATATCGATCCGACGGGACGTTTCGTTGTATGCGTCAATCAGAATACGGACAACGGCACGCTTTACGAACGTAATGAAAAAACAGGCAAGCTGACATGCATTCAAAAAGACATCGCGGTTCCTGAAGGTGTTTGCGTTTGCTTTACCGATATCAACGATTGATTGGGGTATTCTATGCTGATTAAAGAAGCTTGTCTTGAAAACTATACTTTGATTTCTCGTGCGATTTCCTGCGGTGCAAACCGCATCGAGCTTTGCGACAATCTTTCCTGCGGCGGAACAACCGTTTCAAAGGGCGTTATGGCCGAATCATTAAAGTATGCGCACGAAAAAAACGTCCCGGTGACGGTGCTGATCCGGCCGCGAGGAGGAGATTTCGTTTACAATGATGCTGAAATCAAGATAATGGAGTCAGACATCTTTACCGCACAGTCATTAGGTGCGGATACGGTCGCCATCGGTGCGCTTGATTCAAAAGGCAGAATTGATTTTGAAACCATGGAAAACCTCACTCAAGCGGCATTCGGGATGCAGCTTGAATTTCACATGGCGTTTGATTCACTGAATCCTGAAGAACAAAAAGAGGCCATTGATTGGGCTGTCGATTCTGGTTTTGACAGAATTTTGACTCATGGCGGTCCACTTGAAGTGCCTGTCGAAGAAACCGTACCTCACTTAAAAGAACTGATTTCATATGCTGATCATCGCATTGAAATTTTACCGGGCGGAGGCATCACGTTTGCAAATTGCGAGCAAATTGCTGAAGCGCTCGGCGTAAAGTCCGTCCACGGAACTAAAATCGTCAATCTCATGCATGATTAGATTATTGATTAAAAAAGCTGCGAAGCAAGAACTTCGCAGCTTTTTTTACATCCACTTTTCTTTTTTGAATAAAATAATTTCAACCGTAATTATTATGATTGAGCTGATAATTGCGATTAGATAGCCGTATTTCCACGTTGTTTCCGGAATGTTGAAGTTCATTCCGTACCATCCCGTAATCAGCGTCAGCGGCATGAAAATCGTCGTCACGATCGTCAAAATCTGCATCACCTTATTTTGTCTGACGTTGATCTTCGCCTGATACGTATCAATAATTTGAGTTGCATACTCATACATGCTTTGTGCTTCGAGATTCAATCGGCTGAGACGATTGGCCACCATCTGCATGTCGGTTAGATTGATTTCGTCAAGGTAATCGACTCCGCTCTCAGCAATATTCGTAACAAGTTCAGTCAGTTGTTTGTAGAATCTCATCAAATGCCGCTGTTCTTTTTTGATTCTGAAAATATATTCTTCAAAATCGCGAGGAATTTCCATGACGTTGTCCGCCATGTTGTCTTCAAGCAAGTCAAGTTTGCGCTCGTAATCATTGAAAAACACGTCATCGCGGTAAGTCAGATGGTAAATGCAGTTTAAAAACACCTGTGCCAGATTATGGCTCTTCACATTCTGAGATTCGACATAATCAGCCAGACATGAAGCCATGATTCCGCTTTTATCAATGAATATCAAACGCTTCTCAGACAGGTGGTAACGAACAAAGATGCCCTTGCCCAGCAGATTATTTCTGTTAAGCAATGCCATCGTTCCAAAAATTTCATCACCGATAATATCAACGGTCGTGTATTTTTCACCGTTAAGCTTGCTCAGCCACAGCTTGACTCTCTCCGAAGCATTTGATTCCTGATACTCTTCAGGAGTCATGATTACGATTTCCGGGTTGTCGTTTTTGCCGCACTTAACGATTTTTTTGTCAATGATTCTGTATTTCAACGGAGCATCCTTCCGGACTTCAAAAGCATTTTCAATCTCGACAACGGGATCTTCAAGATACTTGATGTTTTTCCAAAAAGATTTCTCATGCTCGTCATGTTCACCAAAGTAGTAATAAAGAGCAAATGCACCGCAAACGAAGTAAAAGGCCAGCTTTTCAAGCGTAACTTTCGCTAGAAAAAGCTGTAGGAAAAAACTGACCATCGTCAGCGCAATCATGAGAACGCTGACCGTAAAACATTCAAAATGCCCGTTTTTCTTCAAGCTCCTCAAAGCTGTGACAAAAACAAGACAAGCCAGCGTCTCATTTGAAAATGCGGCAATCAACTCCGGAACATGAAGCATTCCCTTGAAAATTTCAGCAGTTACGAGCAGAAAATACCCCAGGCACATCAATTCCACCAGCAAAAAACATGCCTTTCTGCATTTAAGCTTCTTTACAGGCATCATGATTCCGCCTACTTTCCCATCAAAAACTGCATGAAGAGCTTGGCAATGTTAAAGTAAATCAAAACAGACGTTAAATCGCTCAAAGTCGAAATAAACGGTCCTGAAGCAACGGCAGGGTCAACTCCGATGCGGTCCATCAGATTCGGAATAAAACTTCCTGCAAGATTGGCAACCGTAATGGCACACATCATTGCCATGCCGATTACGAATCCCAAAACAAAATTCTTCTTCCAAACACCGACGATCAGACAAATCGTCACACCCGTAACGAACCCTGTTAAAAGTCCTGTTAAAAATTCTGTCAGAAACTGCTTATACCAAGAAGGCTGATCCTCTTCCTTTTCAGCCAGACGCCTGACGGCAACAGCCAGACTTTGTGTTCCCGCGTTACCGGCAGTCCCCGTAATGGAAGAAATGAAAATCGCCAGAATGCTTGCTTCACCAATCATGCTTTCATAATGCGAAATAAGCGTTGTCGTTGACATTCCGAGCAAAAGCAGCACAATCAGCCACGGCAGACGATTGACAGCTGCCTTGAACGGGCTGTTCGTCTCTTCATCCGTGTCAACACCAGCCAAACCGGAATAGTCTTCCGCAGATTCTTCATCGATAACGTCGATAATATCATCAACGGTAATAATGCCAATCAATTTTCCGTCATAATCCGTCACCGGAATTGCCAGAAAGTTATAATCACGAATCGTCTGAGCAACCTCAGCCTGATCATCCGACACTTGAACGGACATCACCGGCGTCGTCATGATATCTTCAATCATCTCATCATCATCATGGGTCAAAAGATCCCTTAACGTCAAAACTCCCAGCAGTTTCTCATTCGAACCGACAACATACACGTAATAAATTGTTTCGGCATCATCTGCTTCGCGTTTTATTACGTGCATTGCGGATCGAACCGTCTGATTGCCGACGATTTCGACAAATTCAGTCGACATGATGGCACCGGCGGTCTTATCTTCATAGTGAAGCATTTCTCTGATTTCTGCGGCCTTTTCCTGCGGAATCAGACGTAAATACTTGGCAAGATCTTTCTTTTGAGCATAAGCCAGAATATCAACAGCATTATCAGTATACATCTGATCAATAACGTTAGCCGCATACTGCGGCGTCATTTCCTTGAAATAGTTGACAACTTCTTCAGGCTCTTCTTCAATCGCGTCAAACATATCGCCGACTTCTTCAGCCGTCAGATAACGATAAAGCCTCGCCCTTTGCTTTTCGGTCAGATCGGTAAAAATCTGTGCCTGCTCGTATACGTGCAAGTCAAGGTACTCTTCGCGAAACTGTCTTGCGCATTGAGCAATTGAATGATGATGTCGCTTTTATCATGGGTTATTTCGATTGTTTTTGCCATGATGCTCACTCTTTCTTATTTTTCTTAATATACCCCTCAAAATCCCGAGGCGGATTGCAATATATTTCAAGCTGCTTTCCCAAAAACGGATGATAGAAGACAAGATGGAAACAATGCAGACCTTGACGCTGCAAAGGAAGCTCGTTTTTACCGTCATAAAGTGTGTCTGCTACGAGCGGATGCCCGATTGCCCTGCTGTGAACCCTGATTTGGTGAGTTCGACCAGAGTGAAGTCTGACTCTGTACAAGGCAGCATCCTTAAGTTTCTTTTCTAAGAAGTATTCGCTCGAAGACGGTTTTCCATCCTCAGTTATCGTTCGCTTAATCATGCTGCCAGGTTCTCGTCCGATCGGCAGATTGACAAAAAAGTGTCGCCGATTAATTTTACCAGACAACAATGCCAGATACTCTTTTTTAATCGAGTGGTCATGAACCTGTTTGTCAATTAATGCATGCGCATATCGATGCTTGGCAATTAAAACAATCCCGGTCGTGTCACGGTCAAGTCGCGTAATCACGTGAACTACCGTATCTTTGATGCCGCGAAGCTCGTAATATCCGACGATTCGATTAACCAACGAATCGTACCGATGTTTTTTATCAGGAGAGGGAATCGTTGCCAAATGCGCCGGTTTGTCAACAATCAAAAAATCCCGGTCCTCATAAAGAATTTTAAGCGGCACGTATGACGGAATCACAGGCTCTTTCCTGGCCTTTTCAGGCGGCATCGTCAATGTAACGACTGCATTTGGAAAAATCATGTCCAGTTTCCGGCCGGAAGTTCCGTCAACGTCAATCGCTCCGCCCTCATGTCTGATTTTTGCCAGCAACCCCCTTGAAATTCCCTGCTGTTTCAGAAAGGTCTTTAAATGACAGGGTGTCTTTCCCTGATAAACGAAACTAATCTTCATCCTCTGTTCCTATGAAAGCTTCCTGGACTCGCTGCCAAAAATGCATATGACGGTATTTGGCAAAATGAATCCTTTTTTTAGATATCTTGTATTGTATTTCAACAATATCACGATTGTGATAAGAATCGGAATCGACCGTCAAGACAAAATCGCTTCCTCTCATCGGTCTGAAGGTGATCCAGTCATTTGGAGCAACAATCATCGGTGAACTCAACGTCCTGAAAACACGATTGTTAATCGAACTGATTTCTGCAATCTGCAAAACTTCGAGATTCGGATGAACCACGGCTCCACCTAATGATTTGTTGTATGCGGTTGAACCGGTCGGAGTTGAAACGCACAACCCGTCCCCTCTGAACCTTTCAAACAATTCCCCGCCTAAATACACGTCGGTAGCCATCGTTGAACTGATACGCTTCAAGGTCGATTCGTTCAAGGCAAGGTAATGAACGCGTTTCGGACAGTCGGCATATTTAACGCAAACTTCAAGCAGCGGATAGCTTACGGACTGACCGTTATCGGATTCCAAACTGATTACAAGATCGTCAACTTCTTCATCACGCCAATCGGTATAAAAGCCAAGATGACCCGTATGAACACCAACGAAGCGAATCTTGTCAAGACGATCTTCGTAATGATGGAACGCTGACAAAAGCGTCCCGTCTCCACCGATTGAAATAACGACGTCAGGCTCTTTGTCGTCTAAAACGAAATGTCGCTCCGCAAAACGTTTCTCAAGCCTTTGTTTGACGTTTTGAGATTGTTTTCCATCATTTGCAAAAATTGCAATCTTCATGACTGTTTCCTTTCATCGTGATATTCTTTAATCATCTCAGATTGACTTGGAGGCTGCCCCTTTTCAATAAACTTAATCTTGTTATTGAATAATTTCTGAGCCTCTTGAATCTCTTCACGAATACTGGACATTTCATTATCAAGCAAAAATGCGGCTTCTGCGCTTCTGGCAAGCCTTTCTTTCAGTTCCCTGGGGAACATGCCACGATACTTATATCCCAAAGAATGCTCAATCGTTGCCCAAAAATTCATTGCAAGCGTTCTTATTTGAATCTCAACCTTAATGTTTGTCTGCTCATTAAGCAGCTGTACCGGATAACGGACGACGATATGATATGATCGATAACCGCTCGGCTTTTGATTTGCAATATAGTCGCGCTCTTCGATTATCTGCATGTCACTTCTTCTTCTGATGATGTCAACGACAGTATAAATGTCTTCAACGAACTGACACATGATTCTGATACCTGCAATATCCTCCATGTCATCAGCCAGTCGTTCCTCTCTTATCTGACGTCGAAGCATTTTTTCCTTGATGCTTGCCACGGGCTTGACTCTTCCCGTAACGAACTCAATCGGGCAGTGTCCTTCTTTTTCAAACTGGCTCCTCAAAGTTCTGAATTTGAGTTTAAGTTCTTTAACTGCTTCTTCATACGGAAGCAAAAAATTTTCCCAGTCTCTTTCCATAAAAACACCGCCTTTCACCTACCTATCAAGTTTAACACAACAACGCAATAAATTGTATGAACAAGGTCAGGTAATATCGAAAAATATTTTGAGTAAAAAACATCAAAAAAGAGCAGGTCGCTACGATGATTTTTTGATTATTTTGAGCAAAATAATTGCAAAATTTCTTTTTTTTGCTAGAGTATAGTTAGAAATAATAAATTCAAAAAAGTGGAGGAATTGCCTTGCTTGAATTGTATTTGTTCATCAATCCGCTTGGAAGCACTTGCTACCATGCAGAACAAAACATTTTAAAGCTCGCCGAACTGTCGAAGAATAAGATTAGGTTCAAATTTGTCCCGCTATTGAACATTAATTCAATCTCCTCGATTATGTCGGCGTACGGCATCGATGCTTGTGATCTGAAGAAACGAAATCAGATTTCCCAAGTCTTGTTTCGCTCAGCAATCGATTACAAAGCAGCGATGTTCCAAGGGACTAAACGCGGACGTAAATTCCTGATGACCGTCCAACAGGAGATACATGAAAACCACCGCGATTACACGGATGAATTGGTTTTGGAATCAGCTGAAAAAAGCCGCCTCGACATCGAGATGTTCTTAGCTGACCGCCAGTCAGACC
>NZ_DAIUCE010000017.1:14599-19189 GCF_036846325.1 Ligilactobacillus sp.
GTTAAATGCTTCAAGCAAGATCAAAAGCTTGCAGCAGATTTAAAAGTTCAAACGCACCCTACGCTTGTGGTCTATAACCTCGCCGGATACGATTGCGGTTTTTCCATCAAAGATTGCGATTCCTTGGAGGCCCTGGAAGATTTGCTCCTGTCAAATGATCCTAAAGACTTTATCTGCGATGATGCACGCGGCGCTTTGAAGAAAAATCTTCATACTAATCTTCATCCCCTTTTCAAACAAAAATAAGCTTGAAGGAAATGCCTTCAAGCTTATTTTTTACTCGTCATCAACCGATGAGTTCTTCCAATTCATTTAATCGCTTTTCAAAGACGTCAAATGCTTTTTCAAGATACTCTTCATTCGTCATATCAACGCCTGCTTTCTTCATGATGTCAATTGGATATTCACTCGATCCTGACTTCAAATACGTCAGATATGCCTGCGTATCAGCAGGATTGTCATTCAGGATGTTTTGTGCCAAGGTCGTTGCGGCAGCAAATCCCGTCGCATATTGATAAACGTAATAGTTGTAGTAAAAATGAGGAATCCGTGCCCATTCAAGCGAAATTTCATCGTCATTGAAAATATCAGGACCGTAGTAACGCTTATTCAGCTCGCCATAGTACTTACTGATAACATCGGCAGTCAGCGGCTTGCCTGCGGCATCTTGTTCATGGGACCATTTTTCAAATTCAGCAAATTGCGTCTGGCGGAAAACCGTTCCCTTGAAGCCATCGAGATAGTGATTTAAAACATATGCTCTAACCTTTTTGTCTTCAAAATGATCAAGCAAATATTGCGTCAATAGGTTTTCGTTTGTCGTTGAAGCAATTTCAGCAACAAAAATTGAATAGTCACCGTATTGGTAAGGCTGGTTATGACGGGTATAGTAGCTGTGAATCGTATGACCCATTTCATGTACCAACGTAAACAAGTTATCAAGCGTATCCTGCCAATTGAGCAAAATATACGGGGCAGTATCATATGCTCCGCCAGAGTACGCTCCGCCACGCTTACCCTGATTTGCCACAACGTCAATCCAGCGATTGTCAAAGGCTTCTTTTACATGAGAAAGATAATCGTCGCCTAAAACGGCCAATGCCTTCAATGCTTCTTCCTTAGCTTCATCATACGTATATTTGAGGGCCGGCTCGCCCGTGATCGGCGTATACAGATCATACATATGCACCTCGTCAAGATTGAGCAGTTTCTTTCTGAGCGCAACGTAGCGATGCAGCAAAGGCAAATGCTTATTCGTTACCCTGATGAGCGTATCATAAACAGAAACCGGGATGTGATTGTTTGCCAAAGCGGCCTCTTGTGCCGTCGAGTAATTCCTGACTTTGGCAACGTAATTTTCAGTCCTGTTATGTGAGGACAGCGTCATTGCAAACGTATGACGAAACTGACGATAAACCTTATACAAATTTTGGAAGGCTTCTTTGCGAACGCGACGATCCGTTGATTCAAGCAACGTTCCGTAAATTCCTTCTGAAAGCTCAACGTCATTACCGTTTTCATCCTTCATGACAGGAAATTTCAAATCAGCATCGTTCAAAACTTCGAAAGTGCTTTCAGGAGCGCTGAAAATGTCGCTCGCACCGGCAAGAAGCGCCTCTTCCCTGTCGCTTAAGACGTGATCCTTCATCTCAAACCATTCTCTGAGATTTTGTGAATATTCATTAAGTCCCGGTGCCTGCTTCCTTGCTTCATCAAGTTCTTCAATCGTCAAATGCAGGAGTTCAGGTTGGAACCAGGAAAGTTTTTCTGAAACTTCAGCCACAAGTTTCTGAACGGTTGCGTTCTTGGCCTGGTTTTCAGCATTGGCAGTATCCTGATCGTTCTTCATGCTTGCATAAACATAAACGTTTTCAAGTCTTCTTTGAATCGCAAACATTTTCTCAATTGCTTCGAGCAAGATATCTCCATTTTCCTTAAGCCTGCCCTGATACTTTCTGAAACTCTCTGCTTCTTTTTTCACTCTGGCAAAATCTGTTTCAAAGTCCGCATCCGTAGCGTAAATTTTCGTAAGATCCCATGTCAGTTCAACCGGAACTTCTTCACGTTTTGGAAGTTGTTTTACTTCAGCCATTTCCTTACCCCCTATGGTGCAATTCTCAAATTGATCAAATCAATCTGACAACTGAAATTCTACTAATATTTGAATTAAAAATCAAGCTTTGAATTTCTCATAATTCAAATTTATCAGTATTTATCCGTGCTTTCTTTATGACATGACTGATATCTTCCTTTAAAATCGCATCCGTTGAAGAAACAAACGGCATGAAATAACAGTTTTCACGCTTAATTTTAGAAAATTCGCCCTTAAGGCTGAATGTTTCGCTGCTAAACAAAGTCAAAAGCAAGCTTGACTTCCAATAGCAAGACTCTTCACTGTAAATAGGCTGATAGTACTGCGGGCATATCAAATTCCAAATCAACTCCCTGGCGTCAACACGATTGACATAACAAGCCATTTGTAATTTTCTAATCTTTCCCTTTGAAAAATGAAGTCTCGCTTCTAATTTCCTGACCTGCTCTGCCCTCAGATCATCACTGAGACGATACATTTTCCATGAATGATTTCGATTGAAAAAATCCCGCAGCTCTCTGAGATTCCTGACATACCCGCGTAAATATCTGATCGGCAGAAAATCTGCTTTTTGAATCGCATAATCAATCTCAATCTTCTCATTGATTGGATCTAAAAAAAGCAAATAAAAGCCAAGCGAGGCATTCCAACGAATAAATTTTGCCGTAGAATTCGTCAAGCTTTTTCCCAGCTTATATTTCTGACCTAAAATCCAGAAGAAATTAAGTCCAATGCTCCTGTAGCCATTTGAACGTTCAACGAGTCTTTTAGCCGTTATCGGAGCGCATTGATACTCCAACGCCAGATCATTTCTTTCTTGTCTTTTTACCAGAACGTCCGGACGTTGTCTTAAAGCGCTTAAATATGCTTCCGGCTGAACCTCATAGCCCAATTCTTCCTCCCACTTTGCCAAAAGTTTCTTTCCTTTCAAGTGAGCCTCCGTCTCGCCTTCCGTAAATAAACTGCAAGTCGACTTATAATGGGCAAAGTGAACAACTTTTTTTTGACCTTTTTTCAAATAAAGCTTCGCACCGCATCCTGGGACAATAATAATTCTGATTTGTTCTGGCATCCGTCGCTGAAACCAATTTCTTCATTTCATCTGCAGCATATAACAAAAAAACACCCCCACACATTGTAAATGCGCAAGAGGCGTCAAAAAATTTCTATTTTTATTGATTGAAGTGGTAACGCGCAATTTCAATTGCTGCATGTTCCATAATCAGCTTGCCGCGTTCGCGAACAACGTCAACTGAGAAGTTGACGGGATCACCATACTCATATGCCAAAGACAAGGCATCCTTGACTTGATCTGGAGTCATCTCTGATTCAAAGAAAACCAATTCAAGAAAATACTGCCCGTCATATGCATAAAGATTTGATACGACGTTGCTATATGGGAAAACACTCGCAAAACCTATAAAGTTTTCGAAATTAACAAAATTTACCAAAAAATGCTTTTGAGACTCATCTTCTGCGTTCAAATATCCAGAAACTCCATCCCCGTCATCGTCAACAGTTTTATTTCCCGCTGAGTGAATGCCGGATTCTTTTTTATCCTTATCCTCTAACTGACTGCGTATGTAATCAGCCAACTCATTCGTAAAGACATCACCGTTCTCGGTACCGTCGTTAAAGTCATCAGGATCCTGATTTTCCGAACCATCATTTTTAATTGAATCATCAACAGGCTTGTCCTGGCTTGGATTACTTTTTGTAATCAACAGTTCCAAACCATTGCGATTCGGCATCAATTGAAACGTCACCGCCTCATTGTTGCGAAATTCATGATCCTTATCCACTTCATCCAAAATACTGAAAAAGAAGCTTTCAATTTCACTTTGATTGCCAAGCAAATCGAGAACAGTAATCCCTCGTTCGGTTAAATCTTCATTTTCAAGCAACACTCTAATCGTATTGTCATTGATTTTTTCCATTTCCATAGGGACGTCCTCCTTTTCGATAATCTTGCAATTGAATTAAGTTGCAACCATTATCATATCAAAAAAAACAAGAAAAGGCTACCCAAAAAGGCAGCCTTGATTGAATTCTCAGTTAAAAACCTGCCAATTCCCGGGCACGGCGCAATTCCAACGCACGAACTTCGCGCGGAAGGAAACGACGAATTTCATCCTCGTTATAACCGACCTGCAGACGCTTCTCATCCATGATAATCGGACGTCGCAACAAGCCAGGATGTCTTTGAACCAAATCCAACAAATCTTTCAAAGACAAATCATCGATATTGACATGCAAATCCTGATAAACCTTTGAACGCGTTGAAATGATTTCTTCCGTACCATCCTCCGTCATTTGAAGAATTTGTTTCAGTTCATCGACACTAAGCGGATCAGAAAAAATATTGCGCTCTGCGTAAGGAATATTGTGTTCTTTCAACCATGCACGTGCCTTACGGCAAGAAGTACAACTTGGTGAAGTATACAAGGTAACCATTAAGAATCGCCCCTCTCAGATTTAAACTGATGCAACCATACAAT
>NZ_DAIUCE010000017.1:19199-25204 GCF_036846325.1 Ligilactobacillus sp.
ACAATATATATCCTCATATACCATTATACACCACTTTAAAAAAATTGATACTACTTTTTGTAATATTTTTGCAATAATCATAATTCGGATTGTGTTAGAATGATTTAAAATACCGCTAGATATACGTTTATGTTCAATTTCTTTATCTTTTCTTAAAAAGTTAAGGAATAATTAACATATATTCAACCTTACATTTATATCACCGAACTTTCCAAAATCCCCTGATAATACGCTTAAAAAAATTATCCTTCCAAAGGATTGCCTTGAAGAAATTCCAGCGCTATAATTCCTATAAAAAGCATCGGAAGGTATTTATATGAAAAAAGAACTGACAGGATTTACGAATATTCAGGCGTTGGATCCGGAAATCATCGTTGATCTCAAGTATGCAACGTCCGACAACTTTACCGGCAAGGTCATCTATGACTTTCAAACCGCAATTGCCAGGACAGGAACGGCCAGAAAACTCGCACATGCCAGCAAATTAGTCAAAGGCCAGGGATATCGCTTGAAAGTCTGGGATGCATATCGCCCTGTTTCAGCGCAAAAAAGACTTTTCGAAGTCTATCCGGATCCTAAATTCGTTGCGAAACCCAATCCTGACTTCAGTCACCAAAAAGGCGTCACCTTTGATTTGACGCTGACTGACATGAACGGTCGCGAAGTTGAAATGCAAACCGGATTTGACGACTTCACCGAACATGCATTACGAAATGCAAAAAGAACCCCTCTTCAAGAAAAACATTACCAAATTTTGGACAAGGCTATGACTGAAGCGGGATTTGTCGGTTATGTCAATGAATGGTGGGACTATCGTGACTCTCAGATGAATGAGTATGATCCTCTGCTTGCAGATCCGAATGATTACAAGATATGACAAAAGCAGCCGGGAAAAATCCCGACTGCTTTTTATTATCTGACCAGGCCTTCCCAAATAACGACCTCGCCCTTTTCAAATGACTTCTTGACGTCAATGATTCTTTGATTGGAACTTCCCCTGAATTGCAGCGTCAAGTCCTTCAAATCTTCCCTGAAACGTCCGTCAACAAGAATATCGATACTATGCAGCAATTCAAGCTTGTCTTCCGAATCAAGCAGCAGCTCATCCCAAGTATAGCCGCTCCAGGACCAAACGTCTTTGGTATCCCCGTACTCTTCCCTGATTCTTTTGACCAGTTTCAAACAAACATCGGTGTTCAGAAACGGTTCGCCCCCAAGCAGCGTCAATCCTTGAACATAATCTTCGCCGAGATCCGCAATTATCTGATCTTCAAGTTCCTGCGTATACGGCTTGCCGTAATGAAAATTTTGAGCAACCTTGTTATAGCAACCGGGACATGCAAACAAGCACCCGCTGACGTAAAGACTGCACCTGACTCCTTCACCGTCGACAAAATTAAATGGTTTGTAGTCGGCAATATAGTTTTGAGACAACTCACTTGAAAGCCATTCTTTCGGTTGAGGGTCTCTGGGTTTTTTAGGCATACGAGAACTCCGTTTGACAGGTTCCTTAGCTGTGTTGCCCTTATCCAGATCAGACTTAGAAATAAAGCACGTATCACCGCCGATGCTTACCCGAATCTGATTGTTATTCGACATCTTCAGCCATCCTTTCGGTCATGTTCTTAACGCGGGAAGCAATTTCGACGTGACGTCCATGCACCATCGGACGCTGCAAAGGATTTCCAAGATAGCCGCACGTTCTTTTGACACAATCACAAGTCTTAGGGTCGTGATTACCGCACGTTGGACATTCAAAACCTCGCTCCGTTGCCTTGAACTCGCCTTGAAAGCCGCACTTATAGCAATGATCGATCGGTGTGTTGGTTCCAAGATAGCCGACCTTGTCATAGGCCCAGTTCCAAACCGTTTCCAAAGCTTTCGGATTTTGACGCAGATTAGGGTATTCGCAATAATGAATGAATCCACCTGAAGCATATTTCGGATAGTCCATTTCAAATGATAGCTTCTCAAACGGAGTCGGATGCTTTCTGACGTCATAATGAAAACTGTTCGTGTAGTATTCCTTATCCGTAATATCCTTAATCTTTCCGAATTTCTCAGTATCCAAACGACAGAATCTATCCGTCAGCGACTCGCTTGGAGTTGAGTAGACACTATAATGATAGCCGCTCTGTTCTGACCATTTTACACAAGCATCATGCAGCTTCTTAACGATTGACAATGTAAAATCGTGGGCTTCCTTGTTGTGTTCCCAGTCTGGACCGTAAAAGACCGTTCCGACCTCGTAGAGTCCGATATAACCCAATGAGACTGTTGCACGTTCATTTTTAAATAATTCATTCACGTCTTCTCCAGTCTTGAGACGCTTGCCAAATGCACCGTATTGATAAAGAATCGGTGCATTTTCAGGAATGGCGTCCAAAACACGCTTGACTTTGAATTCGAGTGCAGTATGACATACGTCAAGACGTTCATTGAATATTTCCCAGAAAAGATCCATATTTCCTTCTGATTCAAGCGCAATCCGCGGAAGGTTCATGGTCACGACGCCTAGGTTCATTCGGCCTGAATTGACTTCATTGCCTTCCTCGTCCTTCCAGCCTTGAAGAAAAGAGCGACACCCCATAGGCGCCTTGAAGCTTCCAGTCAGTTCAACTATCTTGTCATACATCAAAACGTCAGGATACATGCGTTTCGTAGCACACTCAACCGCCAGCTGCTTGATGTCATAGTTCGGATCGCCCGGCATCAGATTCAAGCCCTTCTTTAAAGTGAAGACAAGTTTTGGGAAAATTGCCGTGCGCTTTTCGCGTCCAAGGCCCGCAATTCTGATTCTCAAAATTGACTTTTGAATCTCACGCGAAATCCATGAAGTTCCCAGTCCAAATCCAAGCGTTGTAAACGGCGTCTGTCCCTGCGATGAAAACAAGGTGTTGATTTCGTATTCCAAAGCCTGCATTGCATCATAGATGTCTTTTTTGGTTCTTTTCCTGGCAAATTCGACCTGCTTTTCAGGGTTTTCGATGTAATCCTTGGATTCAGCCAAATGTTTTTCATAATTACGCATAGCAAAAGGCTCAAGAACCTCATCCACACGGTCTGCAGAACATCCGCCGTATTGACTGGATGCCACGTTTGCAATGATCTGGGACATCTGCGCCGTTGCAGTTTGAATCGAGTGAGGACTTTCAACCTCGGCATTCCCGATTTTAAAGCCGTTAGTCAACATTTCTCTAAAATCAATCAGGCAACAATTCGTCATCGGACTCCACGGCGTATAGTCAAGATCATGATAATGGATGTCGCCGCGAAGATGAGCCTTGGCAACATGTTCAGGCATCAAGCGCAAGCCAAGCGTTTTGCCAACCGTTCCTGCGGTCAGATCGCGCTGAGTATTGAAAACGTTACTGTCCTTGTTGGCATTTTCATGCACGAGCGTTGGATCCTTCTTTTGAAGCCGGGTCAAACGCTCGGTAGGATCCGTTTGTTTTTGCCACTCTTCTTCTCTGACTTTATGTTTTGAAATGAATCTTTCAGCCTCACCGTCAAAATCGTTTTCTTTCAAAGTTTCAATGACGGCATCATAGATTTCAGCAGTTTCAACCGTCTTCTGATCATCAAATTTCTTAATGACCAGACCAAGCAACGCATCGCTTTGTCCGGCCAACCCGAGAGCACTGAAAATATACTTTAATTTATATGTTGCAAAGGGCATCCTGTATCCGTCGCGCTTGACGACTGTATCCGGCCTTTTCGTCACGCTTTTTTCATCATTTTTTAATTCCATCATTCAAGTCAACCCCCGCATCAAGATTTCCATTATTCTTTGCTTGTATAAAAACAAGCTTTTCCGTTCATGGAAGGTCGGGATGTTCCTTCCGACCTTCCAGCATATTCTATATTATAACGAAAACAGCAAAAACACAATATATAGGGCCTGAAGAAAACCCGCAATGCTAGATATAGAACGTGTGAAACTCTTATAAAAACCTTTTTACATTGGGATCGGATGCCCGTGAAACATTTTTTATTTCAAAAAACATGAAACACCGACACAACAGATGGTGTTATAATTGATACAACAACCCGGGATAACGGAAGGTTTCCCGGCAATTATGAGAAGGTGTAATTTTGGAAATCGATTTAAATAAGATCAGAGAACAAATTCGGAGCGGATTAACTGAATTGCTGGATCAGGCAAACCTGCATGAAGGCGATCTGGTTGTTTTGGGATGCAGCACAAGCGAAATTCAGGGTGCAACCATCGGTAAATACCCCAGCGTCGACGTTGGACGCACAGTTGTTTCTGCCGTTATGGAAGTTTTGAAGCCGCGCAGACTGTATTTGGCCGTCCAGGGATGCGAACACTTGAATCGCGCCCTTGTCGTCGAAAGAAAAATCGCTGAAGAAAAAAACTTCGAAATCGTCACCGTTTTTCCAAGCGAACATGCCGGCGGCTCCTGCCAGATCGCCGCATTCGAGCAAATGGACGATCCCGTTGAAGTTGAGCACGTCATCGCGCAGGCAGGAATGGACATCGGTGATACGTCAATCGGCATGCACGTAAAATTTGTCCAGATTCCGGTCAGAACATCCGTCAAGGAAATCGGATTCGCGCACACGACGTATCTTCGCTCCCGTCCGAAATTAATCGGAGGCGAACGTGCAAAGTACAAATGGAATCCATTTGGTTAACCCTTTGATCCAGTCGAGGTTTTCAGCCTCGACTTTTCAATTGAAAAATCCAGGGTTATTCAAAAGCTTTTGAAAATACAGTCAAGTTTGCTGCGTGAAAAGCATAATCAAAAAGGCAGTCGTGTTTTTGAGCACGACTGCCTTTTTAGTCTCGATCATTCAGCACGACATCTGCATGCATCGTTTTTCTATCTGTACCTTGGTCCGCTGTCCCCCATCAAATGAGCCAGCTGACCTTGAAACTCGCTTCTGTATCGTTCAATTTCATGGCTGCCTGCAGAAGAATCAACGGCTTCTCCATGTTCTCCGGCATCCAAACCAACAATTTCTTCTTCTTCGGTAACACGCATCGGAATGAAACGACGCAAAATAGCAATCAGAACAAATGACAGCACGGTCGTAAAAATAATCGTCACAACGGTTCCCATGATTTGTATCAAAAACAAATGAACTCCGCCTCCGTAGAAAAGGCCATTTTCGGCGATGCCGGGATTGGCAGCCTTCGTAGCAAACACACCTGTCAAAACAGATCCGGCAATGCCTGAAACGCCATGACATCCAAAGGCGTCAAGCGGATCATCAAACTTCATCTTCGGCTTGATATAAGTAATGAATGCAAAACTCGTGCACGTGCAGATAATACCGATGAAAAATGCTCCAACGACCGTAACATAGCCTGCCCCCGGCGTAATGCCGACCAAGCCGCACAAAGCGCCCGTACATACGCCGACCAGCGTCGGTTTACCGTCAACCTTCATTTCAATCAGCATCCATGCCATCATTGAGCTGCCGGTTGCAACAGTCGTCGTAATAAATGCCTGCAAGGCAATCTTGCCGGCTGCCAAAGCCGAACCGGCATTGAATCCGTACCATCCGATCCAGAGAATGGCCGTTCCAAGAAGAACCCATGGAAGATCATAGTGTTCCGTTTCACGCTTCAAACGAGGGCCGAGACAAATTGAAAGAATCAATGCCGTAATCCCGGCATTGATATGAACAACAGTCCCGCCTGCAAAGTCAAGCACTCCTGCTTTGAACATTAACCCCGACGGACTCCAGACCATATGTACGAGCGGATAGTAAATAATGAAAGTCCAGCAGATAATAAAGACGAGCAGGAAATTGAATCTCATGCGTCCGACAATGGCTCCAACAAACAATGCGGGCGTAATCAACGCAAACATCATTTCAAAAATCAAATAGGTTCCAAGGTTGATGCCGGCATCCTTATTTACGATTGAACCAATATCGACGCCACTTAAGAATAAATGCTTAACCTGCCCGATAACACCGCCAATATCGCCATTAAAGCAAAGCTCGTATCCAACAAAGCAAAACAGCAAGAC
>NZ_DAIUCE010000017.1:25214-25502 GCF_036846325.1 Ligilactobacillus sp.
CCGCCACTCCGCAGATAATAAAAACCGAAAGCATCGTATTGACGACATTCTTTCTTGAAACCAATCCCCCATAGAAGAAAGCCAGTCCAGGCGTCATACAAAAAACCAAAATGCTGGAAACGATCAAAAAGACCGTATTAGCTCCATTCAACATATCAACCATTCCCTTCTGCTTTATGTCATAAATTCTAACACAACTTTAGCTAATTGCAAGTGTATTTTAAGAAAAACATCATAAAAACGTTTTCTTGTGTAAAAAGATATGACATAGATTGATCTTTTTTGATT
>NZ_DAIUCE010000018.1:0-16789 GCF_036846325.1 Ligilactobacillus sp.
AAACAAAGTCCCGGATGAAATTTGCAATTAACTGCAAATCATCCGGAACTTTTGTCAGAGACATAGTTTTTTCCCAGCCTCCTTGCAGCTCACAGGCATGACAGCTTGGAAGTAGTAACGCACTAATATGCTTCTTCACAGTGCAGCTGCATCATCGTGTGGTTGATGACACCCGTCTAATAAACGAGATTTACTCATCAGTTGTTAATTTACTGAAGGACGGGCGTTCATTACCGCTGATATACTGAGTGCCCAGAAACTGAATGTTCATGGCGCCGATTCGATCATCATTCTGTCCCAACGCCCTGCATTTCTCAAAAAAACAACTGTTTTCTTCCCTGTTTTCTGATAAACTAAAAGTGATAAACAAATTTATGGGAGTGATTTCCTTTGGCAAAATATAAAATGATTCTCGATCTCGATACCGGGATCGATGACGCGCTTGCCATCGCATATGCGTTGGCCGCACCCGAATGCGATCTGATCGGAATCGTCGGCTCGTACGGCAACGTTCTGGTCGAAAACGGCGCCCAAAACAGCCTGAACCTGCTTGAAATGCTCGGACATCCCGAAGTACCGGTCTTTTGTGGTCTTTCGCACTCTTCAACGACGAAGAGCTTTTCCGTCATGCCGATCAGCGCGCAGATTCACGGCAAAAACGGCGTTGGCGAGGTCGAATTGAAAAAGGCCAAGCGCCAGGTCGAAAAAATGTCAGGCGTCGACTTCTTCATCGAAGCGGCTCACAAATATCAGGGACGTCTTTTGATCGTTCCGACCGGCCCTTTGACCAATCTTGCCGCTGCCATTAAAAAAGATCCGTCGATCGTCGATCTGATCGGCCACGTTACTTTGATGGGCGGTGCTCTGACGGTTCCAGGCAACGTTACGCCCGTAACGGAAGCAAACATCAATCAGGATCCGGAAGCTGCCGATGAAGTCTTCAGAAGCAATCTTCCTTTGACGATGATCGGTCTTGACGTGACGACGAGGACCCTGCTGACGAAGGAAGATACGAAGAAGTGGCGCGAACTTGGCACTGTTGCCGGGGAAAAGTACGCTGACATCACCGATTACTATATCGATGCCTACAAGGTCACGAGTCCTCATCTTGGAGGGTGCGCCCTGCATGATCCTCTGGCAGCAGCCGCAGCCGTTGATCCGAGCCTTGTTGACACAATCTACCTGAACATGAAGGTCGATACGCAGGGCGCTTATGCGGGCCGCACGATCGGCGACGAGACAAGAATCAACGATGATGCAAGACAGACGCAGGCTGCCGTAAACGTTGACAAGGAGCGTTTCGTCAGAACATTCATGAAGTATCTGACCGAATTGTTCTCCAAAAACTGACAGAAAGGGGGCATCAATTTGTACATTGCAGGAATTGCCCTTTACGTCGCATGGTTCCTGTTGGCGATTCTTAAAATCAGCAGCCAGCCCCAGAACCGGAAATTCTCATACAAAAAGGCCTTTTTCGGATCAAAGCTATGGTTCACCAACGTCAGAAACTTGATGCTTTTGGCATCCCTGTACTTGATTTTTGTTTTTGCGCCTTTAAAAACAGTCTTTCTGCTGTTGCTGCTCAGTTTGGCAATTCTTCTTCTGCTTTCGCTCAGAAATTTTCTTTCGCGAATTGCCAATCCGTACGTTGATTTGCTGATTGTCTTGTCGAGTTCGGTCCTGCTGATTGTTCTTTCCACGCTGACGCTGAAATTGTAGGGGGGATTTTATGCGCAGAAGCTATAATGCCTTGATCATCATCCTTGCCGTAATTTCAATTATCTTCAGCATGCTTGACATCAGCGGAGTCATCAGCATCGTTCAGTCACCATACGTCTACGTCGACGCTTCAATCTGGATGATTTTCGTCTTCGACTACTTCTATGGACTGATGGCCGCAAAAGACAAACGTTTCTATTTCAGAACCCATATCTGGGATCTGCTGGCAATCATCCCGCTGAACGCGCTTTTCTCATTTTTCCGTTTCAACCGGATTTTCAAGCTCGTTTCGCTGCAGCGCATCCTGCTTGTTTTTCGATTCGCGCGTCTGGCCGGCATCATCGGCAAGCTTCAGCTTAAACTAAAAACGTTTTTGAAAACAAACAACATTATCTATCTCTTCTACGTCTGCGGTCTCATGTTGCTGGTGTCATCATTCATCTACTCGCTTTCAGAGCATGTTTCGCTGGGAAATGCGTTCTGGTGGGCACTTGCAACTGTCTCGACCGTCGGCTATGGTGACATTTCGCCGCATACCTTCATGGGTCGCTTTGCCGCTGCACTGCTGATGCTTTTGGGCGTAGGCTTTATCGGGATGCTGACAAGCACTTTGACCAAATTCTTTACCGAAGAGCATAAAAAGAGCGAATTTGTCCAGATTATGCATGAGCTTCACAAGCTTGAGCGACAAAATGAGGAACTTTCAAACAAAGTCACGACGCTTGAGCGGCAGCTACATAGAAATGAAAGCGAAAAAAACAAGGATTGAGGCAAAGCCTCAATCCTTGTTTTGCTTATTGTTCGACTGAAATGATCTTGACCTGCATATCTCCACCAGGCGTTTCGACAGTCACGGTCTCACCGACCTTATGTCCGACCAACCCCTTGGCAATCGGTGATTCGTTTGAAATCTTGCCGTTGAACGGATCTGATTCTGCAGCACCGACAATCTGGTAGGTTTCCGGTTCATCGTCTTCTTCCTGGAAAGTTACGGTCTTGCCGATTGCAACTTCATCTTCTGCAATGGCACCATTGTCGATAATCTCGGCATGGTTGAGCATGTTCGTAACTTCTTTGATGCGACCTTCAAGAATGGATTGTTCGTTCTTTGCAGCCTCATACTCTGAATTTTCAGAAAGATCTCCGAAGGAACGCGCGATTTTGATGCGTTCAATAATCTCCGCACGTTTCGTCGTCTTTAATTCTTCAAGTTCTTTTTCAAGCTTTTCTTTTCCTTCCAACGTCATTGGAAATGTTTTTTCTTCAGCCATGGCACACCTCTAAAACTATTAAATTAGACTCTTCAAAAGCCCGTAAGCAATGACAATTATATCACAATCATTTAAAATTGTCAGAATTAATCATTAACGTTCGTCCTGTTGATGATGTCCCGAACCTTCGTCACCAAAATATCAATTGCGACCTGATTTTCGCCGCCTTCCGGCACAATGATGTCGGCATAGCGCTTTGTCGGTTCGATAAACTGGTGATACATCGGCTTGACCGTTGACAAATACTGATCAATGACCGACTGAAGCGAACGGCCCCGTTCTTCAAGGTCGCGCTGAATGCGGCGAATGATTCTGATATCATCATCAGTGTCGACAAAGATCTTGATATCCATCAGATCACGCAAACGAGGATCATTCAAAACCAGGATTCCTTCAACGATGATCACTTCCTTTGGTTCAACGTGAACGATCTGCTTGCTTCTGGTGTGCTGAACGTAATCATAGACAGGAATATCGATTGACTTCCATTCGAGCAGATCTTCCAATTGTTCGATCAAAAGATCCGTGTCAAACGCATTCGGATGATCATAGTTGACTTTGACCCTTTCTTCAAAGGAAATATCATCTTGATTCTTATAGTATGAATCTTCTTGAATCATCAAAAGTGAATGACCGTTCAAAGAATCGAAAATCGCACGCGAAACGGAGGTTTTTCCGCTGCCGGATCCCCCGGTCACACCGATGATTACGGGACGTTTGTGTGTTGATAATACTGACATTGCTTGTCTCTCCTTAAACTAGTTGTTGTCTTTTTCCAATTTTTTTGTAAGTGCCAGGTGTTCAGCATAAGTCTTGCTGAAATATACCTTGCCGGTCTTCATGTTGGCGATAAAATACAGGTACTCCTTGTCTTTATCGACCGGATTAAGCACGGCCTTGACAGAATCGACGCTCGGATTATTGAAGGGCCCGGGCCCCATTCCCTTGTTTCTGTAAAGATTGTAAGGAGAATCGACCTTCAGATCCTTGAAAGTTACGTGCGCCTTGTGTTTTCCGAGCGCATAGAGAACCGAGATGTCCGATTGAATCATCATGTCCTTTTCCAGGCGGTTTTCAAAAACACCTGCAATCTTATAACGGTCTTCGGGCGTAACTCCTTCTCTTTCAACCAGGGATGCCAGTGTCAGAACCTGCTGCACGTTCATCTTCTTCTGGGAAATCTGACTGTAATAAGGAGCCAGAACCTCATTCGTCTTGGAAACCATTTGTTCAACCAACTGTTTTAAGGTTTCATTTTTTTGAACGAAGTAGGTTGCAGGATAAAGATAGCCTTCAAGCTTGTAGCGAACTCCCCTGGCATCGACGGCAGACGTCAAAAGCGCCGGATACTTGTCCTTCAGATCATTCAAAAACGCCTGGTTGTTTACCAATTTCAAAAATTCCTTCTTTTTGAAACGCGTGTTCTTTTGAATCACGTCGCCGATTTGGTCAATCGTAATGCCTTCTCTGACAAGGACTTTGCCTGATCCAAACGGATGACTTGACCCACCCTTTTCAAGCTCGTCTGCAATCCTTCCAAGGCTCATTGACGGTTTCAGCTGATAGTAGCCGGCTTTAAATCCGCTTCTTTTCGATGTTTTGGCATAATAATCAAAGACAAATCCGCTCTTGATGACTTTCTTGTCCTCCAAAATCGAACCGATCTGCTTGTTCGTGCTCCCAATCGGAATTTTGACTTCGATTACTTTCGTTGATTTTGGATCAAGCGGCTTTTTGGCAGATTCAAAATAACGATATCCGACTGAACCGACGACGGCAATCAAAATCACAATCAGCAAGATTACGCCGATCATAATCTTCCTGCCCATTGAATTCTTGGACGAATCCTGCACAGGCTTTTCAGGGTTTTCCTGCCCGTTTTCATCATTTTTGCAATCATCTGCCTGCTTTTCTTCTGCCTTTTCAGTTACGGATTCCGTTTCCCGTTGTTTTTCATCCTCATTTAAGGTTTCTTGTTTTTCATTTTCTGTCTCTGATGTTTCGAACGTTTCATCAATTTTATTTTCGTTTTCAGTATCTTTCTTGTCCAAGAGTGTTTCCTCCTACCAAAACTCTATCTTTCCAATTATACCAAATAAGGACAGTGAAGTGCAAGACAAGGCATGCAGTGACAAACAAAAAGCCGTCGTCCAGATTTGGACGACAGCCCTGTTTTTGATGAATCATTCTTATTTTCAGCGAATTACCGCGTTGAATTCTTCCTTCAGCTTATTCGTAATCTTATCGAACGGGCGGGAAACTTCTTCATCCTGCAGCGTTTGCTTCGGATTGCTGAATTGAAGCGTGTAAGCTAAAGATCTGAAGCCTTTGCCGATATTTTCGCCTTTGTAAACGTCAAACAGGCGAATGTCCTTAAGATAAGCCCCACCGTTTTTCCTGATGCAATCGACAATCTGCTGATTCGTAACCTCAACCGGAACGACCAAAGCGATATCGCGACTGACGGTCGGGTACTTGGAAACGGGTTCGTAAATTGATTCTTTCTTCGGAGCATCAATGATCTTTTGCAGATTAAGCTCGAACACGTAAACGCGCTTCAAGCGATATTCCCTGGCAACGCTTGGATGAACTTCGCCGACATATCCGATAAAATCATCATCAAGATAAACATCGGCTGTACGACCCGGATGCATTGCCTCATGGGCAGACGTTGCACGATATTCGATTCGACCTGAAACAGCCAGTGAATTGAGTAAGAAGTCGACGATTCCCTTTGCCAGATAAAAACCTGTCGCAAGTTTGTCATCATGCCATGTGGACTTTCTGAACAAACCGGTCATTGCGCCGGCAACGTGTTCAACTTCACGAGGACGGTCATTGTCCTTGTCGCGCAAAAAGACACGACCCTGTTCATATAAGGAAACATTTTCCACCTTACGGGCAGCATTATAGGCTACATCATCAAGCAAGCCTGAAACAAGATTCATGCGGGCAGTCGTGCGATCGCTCGTCATCGGAAAGGCAAGTTCAGTCGTTTCAGCCGGTTCCATTGCAAAACGGCGAGCCTTTTCAGCTGTCGTCAAGCCGTAGGAAATAGCCTGCGTCAACCCGGCACCTTCAAGCAGACGTCGCGTTTGACGGATGATCTTTTGCTTGTAGGTGTAATGTCCCGGTGTCGTCGGTCCCTGCGGAAGCGTCGTCGGCAGGTTGTCGTAGCCATAGATTCGGGCAACTTCTTCGAGAAGATCGGCATCAATTTCGATATCCCAGCGACGCGGCGGAACGGAAACCGTGAACGTATCTTCGGAAAATGCAGTGCTGAAACCAAGTCGACGGAAAATATCTTCGACTTCTTGTTCCGTCAAAGACGTTCCAAGCACTTTGTTGATCTTATTCAACGTGACTTTGACTTCTTTTGCTTCTGCCTTTTTGTCATTGGCCTTGGCAACACCCGAAACAACCCGTCCGTTGCCGAGTTCTGCAATCATTTGTGCTGCAGCATCGAGCGCTTCAGCAGCCGTTGCCTTGTTGATGCCACGTTCAAAGCGCATTGATGCTTCCGAATGCAGGTTTTCGCGCCGTGAAGTCTTGCGAATGTTGTGTCCGTTAAAGACGGCCGATTCAAGCGCAATCGTCGTCGTTTCAGGAACGACTTCCGAATCAAGACCGCCCATCGTTCCGGCAAGAGCAACCGGAACTTTGCCATTCGTTACGACGATGTCGTTTGCCTTTAATTCACGTTCTTCACCGTCAAGGGTCGTCATCTTCTCGCCTTCTTCGGCTAAACGAACGACAATCTTCTTCGAACCCAACTTATCGTAATCAAATGAGTGAAGGGGCTGTCCATAGTCGAGCAGAATATAGTTCGTCACGTCGACAACGTTGTTGATCGGTCTAATGCCTGCGTTCCATAAGCGTTTTTGAAGCCAGAGCGGACTGTCCTTGACTTCGACGTCCTTGATGATTCTCATCAAATACGGAGCAGCTAAATCTTCCGGAGCTTCGATTGAAACATAGTCTTCTATTTTTTCTTCCGATGCTTCCTTGACTTCAGGATGACTCAACGTTACTTCCCTGTCGTAAATTGCACCGACTTCGTAAGCAACGCCGCGCATACTGAGCATGTCGCCGCGATTAGGAGTAATGTCAACGTCAATAACGTCTTCATCCATGCCAAGATACGGATAAACCGGATCTCCCGGCCTGGCATCTTCCGGCAAAACGTAAATTCCATCAGCATATGCTTTTGGAGCAATGCTTTCTGAAAAACCGATTTCCTGAAGGGCACAAATCATGCCTTCGGAAACGACGCCGCGCATCTTTGACCTTTTAATCTTTACGTTGTCTGCTATCCGTGAATTCGGCAAAGCAACAATAACTTTTTGACCGGCAGCAACGTTTGGAGCACCACAGACGATTTGTGAAGGTTCTTCTTCGCCAATATCCACTTTGCAGATATGCAAGTGATCAGAATCCGGGTGATCCTTTGTTTCAAGCACGTGACCGACGACGATTTTCTTCAATCCGTCCTGCATTTTGTATGTGTCATCGACCTCGACTGCCGTCCGTTCGATTTTTTCTGACAAAGCCAACGGATCAAGATCGTCAACCTTGACATAATCATTTAACCATTTTGTTGAAACTTTCATTTGTGACTACCCTTTCTGTGAAAATTGACTTAAGAAGCGGACATCGTTAAGGTAAAATTCGCGAATATCGTCAACGCCGTACTTAAGCATTGCGAACCGATCCGGTCCAAGACCGAACGCAAATCCGCCATAAACTTCCGGATCCACTCCGGCCATTTTCAAAACGTTAGGATGAACCATGCCGGCACCAAGGACTTCAATCCAGCCGGACTGCTTGCAAACTGAGCAGCCCTTTCCGCCACACTTGAAACATGATACGTCGACTTCAACGGAAGGCTCTGTGAACGGGAAGTAGCTCGGGCGAAGTCTGATTTCGCGATTCTCGCCAAAAACCGTCTTGGCTACAAGTTCCAAAGTTCCCTTCAAATCGCCCATCGTGATGTTCTTGTCGATCACAAGTCCTTCAACCTGGTGGAACTGATGAGAATGAGTAGCATCGTCAGTATCACGTCGGTAAACCTTGCCCGGAGAAATCATCTTAAGCGGGCCCCTTGAAAAATCATGAACTTCCATCGTCCGTGCCTGAACAGGAGACGTCTGCGTTCTCATGAGCAAACGATCGTTGATATAGAACGTGTCCTGCATGTCACGGGCCGGGTGATCCGGCGGAAGATTCAACATCTCAAAATTATAGTGATCTTCTTCGACTTCAGGCCCGTCAACAATTTGAAAGCCCATTCCGATGAACAGCTTTTCAATTTCATCGATGACTTGCATCAAGACGTGCGGCTGACCCTCTTCTACAGGAAAACCAGGCATCGTAACGTCGATTTTTTCTTTTTCGAGCTGTTTTGCCATACGCTCAACTTCAATTTCTTCGCACTTTTCCGAAATTGCCGTTGCAAGTTCTTCTTTAATCGCATTGGCAAAACTTCCGACCTTTGGGCGTTCTTCTGCAGACAAGTCGCGCATCCCGCGGAGAACTTCCGTAATAGGTCCTTTTTTGCCTAAAAGATTGACGCGAATTTCGTTGATCCTTTTGGAATCATCTGCATTTTTGATTTCTTCCAAGCCCTTTTCCTTGAGCTCTTCCAGTTTATCTTTCAGATTCATTATTCCATTCCTTTCAAAAGCTTTTTCAAAACATTGAAAAAGCCTCGTCCCCCAAAAGGGACGAGGCTTCGCGGTACCACCCTTGTTTCATGTGCAGGCACATGACGCTTTTCATGGGATAACGTCCATGAAACGGTGCATCTCTCAATGCCAACTCGGGAAGTGAAATTCAGTCATCGTTCAAACGGGCCTTCTCAGCTGCGAGCCCTTCTCTTCTTCGAATTTTGACCTACTAGTTTCCGTCAACGTCTTTCATTCTTCATACCTTCAAGTTTAATCTTGTTTTTCAATTCAGTCAAGGCTTTAATTCTTGTCCGTTTCCAAAATCCACTTTTCGGACCATGAGTGTATCTCCTTCATGATCTTTTTTAAGTCCTCACCGCAACGAGTCAAACGATAAAATCCTCTGGTACAATCTCGCATATAGACTTTTTCAACCAGTCCTGCCCTTTCGAGTTCCTTCAGTCGTTCAACCAGGACGCGGTCGCTGCATTGCGGAATTTTCTGAGCCAAATCGGTAAAACGTTGGTCACCTTCAGCAAGTAAAACTTCCAAAATCAAACCATTCCACTTCTTGCCTAAAATTCCAAATGTCTTTTCAAACTTTGGACACAAACAAAAATCATCTGCTTTTTTTGATTCGACTGCCATAAAAATTAACCACCTTAACAAAATAATAAGGGCCTACAAACTGCATGCCCCTTAATCTCAACAACAAATCAGCGAATGTCATCTGCCTTCCTGCGTTCCAAGCGCTGCCTGGCTTTGCCAAAAAGCTTCAGACACAAATGTTTGCCATATTCTTCAGTTGCAGAATACTTATCGACCAACGTTACGATATAACCTTCCGGATACTTCGGAGGACATGCAGTCGCACCCCACATGTGCTTCATGATGATGTCCCTTTCGAGCGGAGAAAGAGGTGTCAGTTTCTCTGCATTTCTCACCGCAATCCGAGGATGAACCCACGCATGTGTTCCGCGGTCAAACTTCGTAACGCGCCAGTCATAGTAAAAGAGATCGTGCAGCAAACCGGCACGAGCCGTCGCTTTGGCATTCAAGTGCAGCTTTTTGGCAATCTTATAGCTTTCATACGAAACAGCAATCGAATGTTCCAGTCTCGTTGAAAAATGATGCTGGGTAAAGTTGTCCAATGCCAGAACTTCCGGTCGTTCCAAAAGTTCGCCCACATAACTCATATACTCACGATCATTGCACCATTTATTTTTGTTCATTCAGTTCTGTTACCTCTTTTATCGTTGTACCATGCGACCAATCAGCTCTACAGCTATATCATACTGTATTTTATTGAATTAATGACGAAGAAAAATTTAAAAATAGGAAATGCTTTCAGATTCTTGCCGCAACAAGCTCGTATCCGATGCCGACGCGACGATTGACAAGCTTGCATCCGGCGAAATTTTCTTCTAGTTCGTCAAGCGTGACGACTCGGTAAGGTGCTTTGTCTTCGGTCGACTCGCTGAGGTTCTTCTTGATCTCTGCCATGATCAGATTCAGCTCCAAAATCTCGATCAGATCATAATGCACCAATAAATTGACGATATAAGGACTCTTTGAACCCTTGGTTTCGCATACCAAATTAAAACGAGTGAACTTGCCTTCGTTATAGCGAACATCAAGCTTTACTCCCGTAAGATCCATTTTTCTGAATTCGGCATCAGTATCTTCATTAAACATCTGGTAGGCCGGCGCCTTTATTCTGACGACAAATGCAACATGCTGCTCTAGATTAAAGCAAAGCACGTCGTTTATAATTGCTTCATATAATTCCATCACATATCTCTCCAAATATCATGTACAGAGCCTATGATAATCCCAAGAGACATCATTATGCAAATCAAATCAAAATAATAAGAATTTGTATAAAAAAAGAGAGATGGTAACTCCATCTCCCCTTACGCAGAATCTCCAGTTAATTATTTAACTGCATCCTTAAGAGCTTTACCAGGCTTAAATGCCGGTACCTTGCTTGCAGGAATTTCGATTTCTGCACCTGTTTGCGGATTGCGACCCTTGCGTGCTGCACGTTCGCGTACTTCAAAGTTGCCAAAACCGATCAATTGAACCTTATCGCCCTTTTCAAGAAAATCTTGAATTGAACCAAAGACGGCGTCAACTGCAACAGTAGCATCCTTTTTTGTCAAACCTGTCTTTTCTGCAACAGTTTCGATCAATTGTGCTTTGTTTGCCATAAATACTTCACCTCCATAATGAAGTTATGATATATGAAATATCACTTGAAGCAACAACGTCTAACAAATCATTGCTCAGTTATTAATTTAGCATAGAAAGCCCCATATAGCAACGTTTTTCAGCATATTTCAGACTTTTTTTACTTTTCATTCATTTACATTGCTTTCACTTATTTTCTTCGTCTTTCAATCAAGTGCAACGGGGTCCCTTCGAAATCAAATGCCGCCCGCAACTGATTTTCCAGGAATCTTTCATATGAAAAATGCATCAATTCAGGATCATTGACGAAAATGACAAATGTCGGCGGCTTGACTGCAACCTGCGTTGCATAGTAAATACGCAGTCTTTTGCCGTTATCGGTCGGCGTCGGGTTATGCGCAATCGCATCCATGATGACGTCATTCAAGACTGCTGAAGAAACACGTTTGGAGTGATTTTCATCAACGCGTTTGATTAACTTCGGCAATTCGCTCAACCTCTGATGTGTTTTGGCTGAAACGAAGACAATCGGCGCATAGCTGAGATACTGAAATTCGTTTCTGATATGACTTTCGAATTCCTTCATCGTGTAGCTGTCCTTTTTAAGCGTATCCCATTTATTGACGACAATCACGATTCCACGCCCGGCATCGTGAGCATAGCCTGCGACGTGCTTGTCTTGTTCACGAATTCCTTCTTCGGCATTCAGCACAACACAAACGACATCGGAACGATCAATTGCCTGCATTGCACGCAGAACGGAATATTTTTCCGTATTTTCATAAACCTTGCCTTTCTTGCGAATTCCGGCCGTATCAATCATCGTGTAAACTGATCCGTCCTCAGTCGTAAATTTCGTATCGATGGCATCACGAGTCGTTCCCTCAATATTCGAAACGATTACGCGGTTTTCGCCCAGAATAGCATTGACAAGCGACGATTTGCCGACATTCGGACGTCCGATGAAACTGAATTTGATGGAATCATCAATCTCTTCGGTCGCATCTTCAGGAAAGTTCTTAACAATCAAATCCAGCAAATCACCCGTTCCAATGCCATGCGTCCCTGAAATCGGAACCGGATCACCGAATCCAAGCGAGTAGAAATCATAGATCTCACTTCTTGCTTCGGGATTATCAACTTTGTTTACGGCCAGAATAACCGGCTTGTCCGTCTTGTATAAAATACGAGCTACTTTTTCGTCAGCATCCGTCACGCCCTCTTTGACACTTGTGACAAAAACGATTACGTCAGCTTCATCAATCGCAATTTCTGCTTGTTCCGTAATTTGGGTGACAAAAGGTTCATCACCGATATCGATTCCGCCAGTATCGATCAAGTTGAATGCCTGCCCCATCCATTCGCTCCGGGCATAAATTCGATCTCTCGTAACACCCGGAGTATCTTCAACGATTGAAATTCTTTCGCCTGCAATTCGATTGAAAACGGTCGATTTGCCGACGTTCGGACGACCGACAATTGCAACCACTGGGTTTGCCATAATAACGCCTCGCTTTCTGATAGTTGTTCATCTAAAACGATCGCTTGTTTTCAGAAAAAAACTGGCCCGAAGAAATCAACGGGCCAGCCATGCTGAAACATTCAGCGATCAATCTTAGTCTTGATCTTTCAATTCATCCCCGACAAGATCGGCCATTGTAAAGCCCGTATCTTCTTCAGGAATTTCTACTTTTTCCTCTTCAACAGGAGCATCCTGCCTCTTTTCAGCAGCAGGCTTTTCTTGCAAAGCTTTGATTGAAAGAGCCAAACGATGTTCATCGGCATTAACGTTCAAAACTTTGACCTTAACCTTTTCGCCTGAAGTCAAAACTTCATTAGGCGTAGCAATATGCTTATGTGAAATTTGTGAAATGTGAACCAAGCCTTCAACGCCTGGGAACACTTCAACGAATGCACCGAAACTTGTCAAACGCTTAACGGTGCCTTCCAAAACATCGCCTTCAGCAACCTTTTCAGTAATGTTGTCCCAAGGTTGAGGCAATGTTTGCTTGATTGAAAGCGAAATACGATCTTTTTCAGGGTCTACGGCAAGAACCTTAACCTTGACGTCCTGACCAACTTTCAATACGTCAGAAGGCTTGCCAACGCGTTCGAATGAGATTTCTGAAACGTGAACCAAGCCGTCAACGCCACCAAGATCGATGAATGCACCAAAGTTTGTCAAGCGAGCAACTTTGCCTTCAACGACGTCGCCAACGACAAGTTTGTCCAAAACAGCCTTCTTGTTTGCTTCGCGTTCCTGTTGAACGATTTCCTTGTGTGAAAGAATCAAACGGTTTTCGCTTGGTTCAAGTTCAACAATCTTGAGTTCAAGTTCTTGACCCTTGTATTGGCTGAGATCTTCAACAAAATGATCGGAGACCATGGATGCAGGAATGAATCCGCGAACGCCGGCATCAACAACTAAACCGCCCTTGACAACCTGTGTAACAGGGGCCTTGATTGTTTCGCCTGCTTCAAATTTCTTTTCGATGTCGTCCCAAACCTTGCGGGCTGCCAAACGACGTTGTGACAACAAGAAGCTGCCGCCTTCCTTATCGGAACCGATCTTTGAAATAACGACAAGATCAAGTTCGTCTCCTACCTTATATGCTCCTTCATCGACACCAGATGTCAATTCACGAGCAGGTACAACGCCTTCAACACCTGTACCTTCAATACCCACGATGACTTGTTTTTGATCATCGAATGCTAAAATCTCGCCTTTGACAACGTCACCGACTTCAACGGTCTTAACGCTGTTCAAAGCTTCCAATAAATCCTTGTTTTCTGATTCACTCATGGACCATGTCCTCCTTAACGACTAACTCTATTTACCATTTTAACTGATTGATGAAAAAATTTCCAGTATTAACAAACTATTTCTGCACTTTTTCAATTATTTCCATGATTTTGGCAACGACTTCATCAATCGAAAGTGACGTCGTGTCAACCAAAACTGCATCTTTTGCCTGCGTTAACGGTGAAATTTTACGATGAGAATCCTTGTAATCCCGTTCCTCAATCTCTTTTTCCAGGACATCCAATGGCGTATCGATGCCCTTTTCAACGTTTTCCTTGAAACGCCGCACGGCACGTTCATGAACGCTTGCAACCAGGAAAATTTTAACTTCGGCGTTCGGCAGCACCGTTGTCCCGATGTCACGGCCGTCCATTACGATTCCACCCTGTTCGGCAATCACGCGCTGACGTTCCGTCAAATCCGCACGAACGCTTTTTTGTGCAGAAACAGTTGAAACATTGTTTGCGATTTCCGGAAGACGAATTGTTTTCGTAACCTCGGTCTCGTTTACAAAAACTTTTTGCTCGGGTTCAGCCGGAACGAATCTGATTTCCGTTTTTTCAAGCATTTCCTTCAAAGCCTGATCATCATCATATGCAACGTGATTTTTCCTGGCAGCATATGTGGTAGCGCGATACATTGCTCCCGTATCGCAGTAAACGTAGCCGAGCTTCTTGGCTACAAGCTTAGCGACGGTACTCTTGCCGGCTGATGCCGGACCGTCAATGGCAATTTGCAATTTCATTTGAATGAAAACTCCTAAAAATTATTTTACGCGCAGCTGTTGTCCCGGCGTCACCGTTGAACTTGGCGTCAAACCAGGATTAAGCTGAACAAGCTGATCAACCGTCAGGCCATTATTGACCGCAATGCGGTAAAGCCCCTGACCGGCAGCAACCGTTACGTATTGTGCCCCTTCGCTTTGACTGGAAGAACTTGCCTCTTCTGCGGAAGATGAAGATTCCTCCGCACTCGAAGATTCTGCTTCACTTGAAGATTCCGACTGTGAAGAATTTTCAGCCTGCGAATTCGAAGACTCCGCTTCTTTTTTGACTGAACTTGACTTCTTGTCTTTCCTTGCTGAAGATTTCCCGGAAGTCTTCTTAGAAGAACTTGAAGTCACGACTTCAATGTTTCCGCCGTCGTCATTTGTGGGTTGTGCTGCAGTTTTCAATGATATGAAATACAGCGCGATCGTTGCTGCAATCACGAAGCAAAAACCCAAAAGCAATAACGCAGGCAACCGCGAATTCAACTTATCTTTTCGCTTGCTTGCACGACGTGAGTAAAGCCCGTTCTCATCCTTGCCGTCTTCGAACTTTTTTTCCCAGGGCTTGTCATCGTGATTATCATTTCTATTGCTCATAAATAATGCCCCCTCGACCAGTATCATTTCTCATGATAACATAATTACCGTCTGAATAGTAGAATTTATGCGCTTTGCATATTTTTATGCAAATAATTTTCTTAAAATCTCCTCATATCCGGGTGCTTTTGAATGGTTTGACACCTTTTTTTCAAAAAGCAATCCCATCTTTTCGAAACTGACCTCTTCATTGCAATGACTGCAGCAAAAACCCTTCTTCGGCAAGACTTCATCTCCGAAATATTCACCGATAAATTCGCGCAGGCACCCCTTTGTCTCGGCATAGCTTCGCATTTTAGACAGAGCTTTTTCCCTTTCAACCAGACGATTGGCCGCAAAACTCTTCATCTCGTCCCGGCTCAGACCATTTCTAAGATACTTTTCAATCAGCAAATAACGCTCTTCTTGTCTCAAAATAGCCTTGTTCCTGGCATTGCATTTGAAATACGAATCAATCTCGCGTGCAGTCGGGAGCGAATTTTCAATCAAATACTCCTGAAGCTTGAGATCTTTTCTTTGGTAAAGCAAAATTGCAGTCCCCTGTTCGCCATCACGGCTGCATCGTCCGAATTCCTGAACGTAATTCTCCAAATCAAGCGGAAGATGATAATGGATTACGTAACGAATGTCCGGTTTGTTGATGCCCATGCCAAAAGCACTCGTAGCACAAACAACATCCAGGTCTCCGTGCAGGAACTGCTGCAAAACGCTGTATCGTTCGTCAGAAAGCATCCCGGCATGGTAGGCGGCAACTCGCAAACCGGTCTTTCTCCCAAGCGTGCGGCTTGTTTCATCAGCTTTCTTCTTGCTCGAAAAATAGATCAACCCCGGTCCTTTCAGATTTTCAACAAGCTCAATCAAGCGCTCGTCCTTTTGATAATCATTTTCGACTTTCTCGACGTCAAGGAAGATATTGGGGCGGTCGACCGAACATCTGACCCTGTCGATTTTTCGATCAGAAAACAAAATCCGGCAAATATCCGATTCGACTTCCTTGGTTGCAGTTGCAGTCAGTGCCAAAACAAGCGGTATCCCGAGCTTTCTAACCACCGTTCCCAAGAACAGGTAATCAGGCCTGAAATCCGGTCCCCACGTCGAAATGCAGTGTGCCTCATCAACGACCAAAAGAGAAGGCCGAAACCGATTAAGCCCTTGCAAAACGGTTTTCGAATTCAGCATCTCTGGCGATACGAATACGAACCGGTACTCATCAAGCATTGCCAGAACGCTGTTTCTATCAGTCAGATTCAATTCGGAATTAATGGCAACCGCCCCTTTTTCGCCTAGGAAGCGCAAATTCGCAACCTGATCCTGCATCAGGGATATCAGCGGGGAAACGATTAAAACGCGACTCTCCGTTGCATATCCATATAATTGGTAGCAAAGCGATTTCCCCACGCCGGTCGGCAGAATTCCAAGAACGCTTCTGCCGTTGATCAGACTCGTGACAATCTCCTCTTGTCCCTGCTTGAAAGAATCATATCCAAAATGCTCATTCAATTCTTCAAGCAGTTTAATATGAAGATCCATTTTCCTTTATCCTTTCTATCTGAACCAAACGATATTCATAAAAAGAAATTCCCGTTCCCGCAAGCTTGCGAAAATCCCAATAAACAGTTCTTTGACCTGCATAAACCTCTTCAATTCGTGATTTTCTTGCCAATGAAACAAATCTTTCAAACGGGAATTCGTCAAGAACGATTGCACAGTCCAGCAAGTGCTCGATTACGGTCGAATTCTTCAATTTCCTGAATTTTGCAACTTCCTCAGTGCT
>NZ_DAIUCE010000018.1:16799-17641 GCF_036846325.1 Ligilactobacillus sp.
GACAAATCATCTCATAAGTCTTCAAAGCACTGGAAGAGACGAGTCCCTCGTTTAATTCGTGCTTGAAAAGCTCGGCCAGGCTTCCTCCTTCATTGATGACGAATTCAGCGAATCGAATCATCAAATCGCGCTCTATTATCACAACATCACTCACTTCAAGATCATAGTCATCCGCAATCTGCTCTCTGGTCCGGCCGGACATTTCATGCCCCGCAAACTTGGACATGAAGACCGCGGCATCAGTTTCATCTTCTTCCTTCAAGAATTCTTCCAAATCAATCCTGACCTCAGCCGCTCCGGCCTTGCCATATGCAAGGTACCATGCCTTGAAAATCTGCAACAGGTGATAATCAGTTGTAATCGGAACGTAACTTCTGTTGCCAAAGCTTAATTCGGACGCAACCTGAACGCATAAAGTCACCAGGGCGAAAATTTTTCGACAGCTGTATTTGGCAAAAAGTTCCGGTTTCTTCAACTTCTTGTGAAGACTGAGATAATCATCACGAACTTTTTTGCCAAGCGGGGTCAACGTATAAGCAGCATCCGGGTCTTTTTCAAGCCATCCCCTGTCTGCTGCGAGATCAGAAACCCTTTCAAGGCTCATTCCCAACTCGTAATCGGTATTGACGATATCCAATAACCCGTAGCACATCCCCCAAAAGCGTGACGAAGTCGTCAGCCGATTCGTCAAAAGCTGTCTGATCACGGTCGCTCTTCTGGCAAATCGATCGTCATAGTAAGTCAAGACGCGCTGAACGGCTAATGAGTTGTTCATTTTGATTCCCCCATTTTAAGTTCCTTTCATTATAACATACGTTCTTTTTTCATGAAGCATTTCCAAA
>NZ_DAIUCE010000018.1:17651-25237 GCF_036846325.1 Ligilactobacillus sp.
CCAAAAAGTATTTAAAATTCTTTAAAATTGCCTTGACGACCTTTTTTCAGACACGTTTCAAAGACTATGAAAATACTTTGTAAGGTTAGCCTAAAAATACTTTTAATTTCACTTAACCTGTTGTAAAATTAAAATGTAATCCGAGGAAAGGTGGTTTTCATTGTGAGTAACACTGAAAATAAGAATAAGCATAAACTTATTCAATATGCAAACGGTCCGTCTCTTGAAGAAATCAACGGTACCGTTAAAGTTCCAAAGGGAAAAGGTTTTTGGAGAACTCTGCTTGCATACTCAGGTCCGGGGGCGCTTGTCGCAGTCGGATATATGGATCCCGGCAATTGGTCAACGTCCATTACAGGCGGCCAGAACTTTCAATATACGCTGATGTCCGTTATATTGATGTCAAGTTTGATTGCGATGCTTCTGCAATACATGGCGGCTAAACTTGGCATTGTGACTCGTTTGGATCTTGCACAGGCCATCCGGGCAAGAACTGGTCGCGCGCTTGGAATCATCCTTTGGATTTTAACCGAGCTTGCCATCATGGCCACCGATATCGCCGAAGTCATCGGGGCTGCGATTGCCTTATATCTCTTATTCGGAATTCCGTTGATTTATGCCGTTTTCATTACGGTTCTCGATGTTTTGTTATTGCTCTTATTGACTAAAATCGGTTTTCGAAAAATTGAAGCAATCGTCGTTGCGCTTATTTTGGTAATTCTCTTTGTCTTCATCTATGAAGTTGCATTGTCCGATCCTGACTGGGGTGCAGTCTTTGCCGGTTTCATCCCGACCTCCCGAACATTTGCTTCAGGTCCTTCTGTCGGCGGCATGACCCCTATCCAGGGTGCCTTGGGAATCATCGGAGCAACCGTCATGCCTCACAACCTTTATCTTCACTCTGCCGTTTCGCAAACGCGTGCCATCGATCATGACGATGAAGAAGAGGTTGCATCAGCAGTTCGCTTCACGACTTGGGATTCCAACATTCAGTTGTCTGCCGCCTTCGTAGTCAACTGCCTGCTTTTGATCATGGGCGTTGCAGTGTTCAAAGACGGTGCAGTTAAAGATCCTTCATTCTTCGGACTTTATCAGGCGTTGTCCGATACATCAACACTCAGCAACGGACTTTTGGTTTCCGTTGCCAAATCCGGAGCCTTGTCAGTTCTTTTTGCCGTTGCTCTGCTTGCATCAGGCCAAAATTCAACCATCACAGGCACACTGACCGGTCAAGTCATCATGGAAGGTTTCGTTCATATGAAAATGCCGCTTTGGGCACGGCGTCTGATCACACGTCTGATTTCAGTAGTTCCCGTGCTCTTCTGCGTCATGCTGACTGCAGGACAAACCGAGCTTCAGCAGCACGAAGCCTTGAACACCTTGATGAACAACTCTCAGGTTTTCCTGGCTTTGGCGCTGCCGTTTTCAATGCTTCCGTTGCTGATCATGACCAACAGCGAAGACAGCATGGGCAGACGTTTTGCCAATAAATTGTGGGTTAAGCTGTTGGGGTGGTTCTCAGTCATTGCGCTGACGTTCCTCAACTTAAAGGGACTCCCTGATTCGATTGCAGACTTTTATGGCGACCATCCGACTGCCGCACAGCTTTCAGATGCTCACATGATTGCCTATTTCCTGATTGTTGCAATCCTGGCATTGCTGATCTGGACGCTGGTTGAACTCAGAAAAGGCGATAAGCGTCTGGCAGCCCATTTGGCGGAAATGAAGAATAACAATTAAATTTGATCGAGGTTCATCACATAGAAAATCGTTCAAATGCAACATTAAAAAGTCGAGATTCATGGCGTATGCCAACAATCTCGACTTTTTTAATGTTTCTCTTAGTGATTAATGACGTTTTCCGACTTTAAAGACGATTTTTCTACACAAATTTATGTGCTTGAACCAAAACCCATGATTCCAATCTGCAATATACCAAAGAGAACAAACCGCCAATAATTGCTCCTTTAATCAGGTTGAACGGCACTACCCCTAACAAGACCATCTTTGAAAGCGGCATTCCAAGCTTCATGCCGAGCAGGTTCATGTAAAGCGGAATAGTTACGAAAAAATTGGTCAGGGATAAAACAACCGTCAAACTGATTGTCGCAGCGGCAATCGCAAGCACTGCATTTTTCAACGTGAACTTTTTATCTCTCATCATAAAATACAAAGGATAGCAAAAGACCAGCGTTGCAACAAAACTCAGTCCGACTCCAATCATATGCGGCAAGGAAACGCCCGTGAGCACAAAATAGATGATTGACCTTATTGCGGCAATTTCAAGTCCGCCCCACGGTCCCAGAATGAACAGTCCCAAAAGAATCGGGATATCGGAGAAGTCAAGCTTCATAAACGGAACGATTGGGATGATGACGAACGAAAAATACATCAACACGTAAGAAATTGCTGCAAGACATGCGGCGATTGCGCCGCGACGGACAGAAATACTGCTCTTCATAATGATTCCTCCTATGTTAACCCCCAAAGTAGGACAAAAACCCCTGTCACTCAACAGAGCAACAGGGGTTAAATCATGTTCAAGCTCATCTGCCAAAAAATGGCCTTCAAACTGCACAAAAAAGCCCTATCTTCTTTCATCCAGACTATAACTGTCGGTACTGGAATCAAACCAGTTCAATCTCAATAAGAGAGTCGCGGACTATACCGCCGGTCGGGATTTTCACCCTGCCCTGAAGATTAACTTGATTATATTTTAACAGTATCAATTGTAGCACAATTTACCGCCTATTTCAACTTGTTGTTCTTTCTGGCGTTCTCATAAAGCGTTTTGACTTCTTCATTGTTGAGTTCACGGTATTGACCCGAAGTCAGCCCTTTCAGCGTCAGGAAATCATAAGTCTCGCGTTTGAGTTTCATTACCGGGTGTCCGATTGCCTCGAACATGTTCTTGACCTGATGATTTCTTCCTTCGTGAATCGTCAGGGAAACGATTGAGTGGTTTCTGGCACGATCGCTTGAAATCACCTTGGCTTTTGCTCTTGCGCTGTAATGCCCGTCTTTCATTTTGACGCCCTTGCGAAGGCGCTTCAAGTCATCGCTTTGAACGAGCCCTTCCACTTTCGCGACATAAGTCTTGTCAACTTTATAGCGCGGATGCATCAGCATGTTTGCCAGCTCGCCATCATTTGTCAAAAGCAAAATGCCCGAAGTATCGTAATCCAGACGTCCGATTGGATAAATCCGATTCTTCTCACCTTCAAAATAATCAGTGACGACCCTGCGTCCCTTGTCATCTTTAACTGCACTGATGACTCCTCGCGGTTTATAGAAAAGATAGTATACTTTGTTTCTTTCGCGTTCAATCAGCGTTCCGTCCACTTCAATCGCATCGTCGCCCTTGACCTTGGTTCCGAGCTCTTTGACAACAATGCCGTTGACTTTGACGCGTCCTTCAAGAATCAGCTTTTCGCTTGCGCGCCGCGAAGCAACACCCGCATCAGCCATCGCTTTTTGTAATCTGACCTCTGCCATATGATCCTCCTTACTTTTCTTCCTTATACAACTTTGCGTTAAACAATTCCAAAACGTCTTCGTCCGATGCTTGTTCATCCTTGTCTTTCGGAAGTTCCGGAAGCTCGGAAAGCGTCTTGATTCCAAAATAGTCCAAAAAGGTCGTCGTCGTTGAATAAAGAATCGGACGTCCTGGAGCATCAAGCCTTCCGTCTTCTTTTATCAAATCCAGCAAAAGCAGTTTTTGAATCATGCCGCCGGTTTGAACGCCGCGAATTTCTTCAATTTCAATTCTTGTCACCGGCTGTTTGTATGCGATAATCGCCAGCGTTTCAAGACATGCCCCGGAAATTTCGATCATCGACGGAGCCTCAAAGTATTGCTTAAGAAGATTCGAAAACCCCTTTTTCGTAGCAAGGCGATATCGTTCGCCCGCTTCGATGATTTCAAAACTGCATGAACTGTCTTCCTGGTACTTCCTGTTGAGACGCAGTATCTGATCATGAACGGCCGGTTTGAGCAACCCGATAAGCTGTGAAATTTCCGTTAAGGAAATTCCCTCGCTTCCGCTAACGAACAGCAGACTTTCAATCTTCGCCTGATTCGACAGCACTTGCATCACCACCCGTCAGTATAATTGAGCCAAAATTTTCCTCCTGTAAAACTTTCAATTCATGCCGTTTCATCAATTCAAGCATTGCCATGAAAATCGTTACCACAAGTTCCACTTCGGCATTTTTTGGAAAAAGATCCTCAAAAACAATCGGTTCCTTGTTTTTTCTGATTTTTTTCTCAAGAATCTCGATTTCGTCCTTTAACCTGTATTTTTCAAGATTGATTTTTCGTTTAACCGGCTCCTTTAGCTTTCGCTTCATCATCAACTTGGCAAAGGCCTTTCCCAGAGCCTTCAAATTACCCCCGTTCGGCTCAAGGTGATCTTTCAAAGACTCTTCAGGCGGATCTTCCATCTCACGCGTATATTGCTTCATCCGTTCGTCCGACAACAAACGCAAATTGCCTGCCGCCTCTTGAAACGTCTGATGCAAAACAAGCTGTGCGACAAGTTCTTCACGCGGATCAACCACATCCTCATCATCGATCATTGTTTCAGCATTAGTTCCTGGAAGCAGCATTTTGCTTTTTATGTTAACCAGCATTGCAGCGATAACTAAATACTCCCCAGCAATATCAAGCTCTAAACTCTGCATTTGATGCAGGTAGTCGATATACTGGGAAGTAATCTTTGACATCGGAATATCATAGATATCCATTTCATTCTTTTTGATAAGATGGAGCAGAAGATCCAATGGTCCTTCAAAAGTCGGTAATTTGAAAGTCAACTTGCCGTCATCACTTATTTCCATCGGCTACTCCGTTCTGATTCTCCCATTTGGAAAGCAAACCCGCCGTCTCCAAACTTCCCATGAGCTCATAATCAGGGTAAAGCCTGGACAACGCATCCATTACCTTGAAACACACCCCATGGTTCCGTTCGGCAGGTGTAACTGAAATATGACGCAGCATCACCAGTTCTGAAGCATCATCGACTTCAATGCCGGCGATTGCAATAAAATCACCATTTTCATTTTTCCATAAGTAAAGGTGTCTGTCATCTTCAGCACGATACCATTCAAAACAGGATTTAAGATGCGAGATTTCTTTCAAATCAGGAATAAACGACAACAAACCCATAGCTATTTTTTCATAGTCGTTCTTATACTTGTAAAGCATTTAATCCCTCCGTGGCAAACTTGCCATTTTCGTACTCTACAATACTTTACCACAATTTAACGACTAAAACAAACAGCTAAGCATGGGGATGTGACTCATCATAGATTTTAGACAGGCGTTTCTTGGAAATATGCGTATAAATCTGCGTTGTGGAAATATCCGAATGTCCCAAAAGCTCCTGGACGATTCTCAAATCGGCTCCGTTTTCAAGAATATGGGTCGCAAAAGAATGCCGCAGGGTATGCGGCGTGACGTTCTTGGTGATTCCTGCCTTCTTGACCTCGTTTTTGAGATTTTTCCATATTCCTTGCCGCGTCAGACGTTCACCATGAAAATTCACGAACAGGAACGGACTGCGCTTGGTTTTGCAAAGCTCGGGTCTGGCATCGTTGAGATAATTGTTGATCCAGGCAATCGCCTCGTCTCCGATCGGAACGATTCGTTCCTTGCGACCCTTTCCCATAGTCTGAATTATGCCGACATCAAGGTGCAGATCCTCAAGTTTGAGGTTGACGACCTCGGAAACCCGCAGTCCGGTCGCATACATGAGCTCAAGAATCGCACGGTTGCGTATTCCCAAAGTCTGTGACGTATCCGGAGCATTAAGCAGCATTTCAACTTCTTCCGTCGACAAAACCTCAGGCAAATGCTTTTCACCCTTCGGCGTTTCAATCGAAATCATCGGATCATCCTGAATTTTTTCGTCTTGTTTCATAGACTGGAAAAATTTGCGCAAACTCGTAACGCATCGAATAATCGATGCATTCGCCTTCCCCTGATTCATCAGATTATCCAAATAATCAACAATCACTTGCTTGTCTACATCATTCAGATTCGTAATTTCACGCTCGCTCAAATAATTGATGAACTGCTGCAAATCCAGGCCGTAACTTGAAACCGTATTTTCTGACAAGCCTCGCTCGGCTTTCAAATAGTGCAGATAATCATTTAGTATTCTTTGAAGTTCTATGATGTCCACCCTCAATTCTTGCTAATCTTTCTTTTCGCTGACACTGTTCACAAACTCCTAAAAAGGTCAAACGATGGTCAGATACTGCAAAATGGAACTGATGATCGACACGCTTTTCAACGTCTAAAAGCAGATCCTCGTGAATCTCCTGAACCTTGCCGCAGACGCTGCAAACAAGATGATGATGAAAATGACCGCTGTCATCCGTTTTCAGATCAAAACGAGCCATTCCGTCTTCAAAACTGATTTTGTTTAAAACTTGAATATCGGTTAAAATGTCCAACGTTCTGTAAACGGTGGCCAACCCCACGTCAGGATGCTTGTCCCTGAGCAATGCATAAACCTCTTCAGCCGTTAAATGCTCGGTATGGTGATTGAGCAAAAGTTCGACCGTTGCGCGCCTTTGGGGTGTCAGTTTGAAGCCTGCTTCATGCAGTTTCTCTTCAATCTTTTCCAATTCATTCATCCTGAGGCCCCCTTAAAATCATTTGATCAAAATCAAAAAGCCGTTTTCCTGCTTGATTTTTCCGGCTTTAAGCAAGTGGCCGACTGCACGTTTGAATCCAGACTTGCTGATTCCGAAATAACTTCTGATCTCTTCAGGGGAACTCTTGTCGCACAAAGGCAGGCGTCCATCTCTTGTATGCTCTAAAGCTGCCAACAACATCTTGGAATCGTCATCAATTGCCTCGTAGGCTCTTGGAAGAAGCGACAGATTCAATACCCCGTCGTCACGCACGCCGATAACCCTTGCATTCAGTACTTCTCCCAGGCGCGGTTCTTTTTCCCGCTCCGTCGGGTGAATGAATCCCAGGTAATAGTCCGACGTTATCACGTATGTCCCGGCAATTTTCAAGCGATAAGCAGTTGCTTCAACGTTTCTGTTTTTCATTTTTTCATCTGCCCTGACACTCACTGCCTGAAACATTTCGGTTGTCGCCAACGTTCCCCAGAGACGTCCCTTTTCATCAACTTTTAAAGCAATCATCAAACGATCACCTTTCTTGGGCCACAGCTCAAAAAGTTCTGAAAGTTCATCCAAGGAAACTGCAACGTCCTTATTTTTCAAACCTACGTCGACAAAAACCCCCAAGCCACGCTGTACGTCTTTGACCGTTCCCCAGGCATAGCGGTCAAAACCGCAACGAGGAGGATTCTTTGTCAGCTGCAACTGATGGTTTTCATTTTCATATGCAAAGCCGGTAATCATCGAGCCGGGCTTAGGGAGCTTTATCAATTCAGATTTACCCAAGCGAAACGTCATGCCGTCCTTTTGTGCAAAAACGAACTTCTCGTTTTCATCAGTAACCATCGCAGTAATGTTTCGGCCAATTATATCTTTAAGCATCCTAATTCTCCTTAAAACGCATAATATAGTAAATCAGCCCAAAACTCCTACATCACAGAATAT
>NZ_DAIUCE010000019.1:0-24989 GCF_036846325.1 Ligilactobacillus sp.
TCAATCAGTTTGATCATCGTTGCCAGGTGTTCCGGTGTCAGGGCAGTGTCCTGAAGTTCGACCTTGTTGGCATTCAGGTAGGCGGAAACTTCGCCCATCAGCCAGTTGGCTGCAAGCTTGGCATCTGCTCCTGCTGCAACGGTTGCTTCGTAGAAGTCGGACATTTCCTTTGTCTGCGTCAAAACGCCGGCATCATATTCAGGAATTCCCCATTCATTGACGTAACGTTCACGGCGCTTGTCAGGCATTTCGGGAATCGAGTTCCTGACTTCACTGATCCATTCGTCAGAAATATGAATCGGTGGAAGATCCGGTTCCGGGAAGTAGCGGTAGTCGCTTGCGCCTTCCTTGACACGCATCAGAATCGTCGTCCCCGTCGGCACGTCGAAGCGTCTCGTTTCCTGCTGAACCTTACCGCCCGACATCAGAACGCGGGCCTGACGCTTTGCTTCGTATTCGAGACCCTTCTTGACGTGCTCAAACGAATTGAGGTTCTTCATTTCCGTCTTCGTGCCGAATTTGTCCGATCCGACCGGACGGACTGAAATATTGACGTCGGCACGCATGGAGCCTTCTTCCATCTTGACGTCGGAAACGCCGGTAAACTGGATGATCTGGCGCAGGCGCGTCAAATATGCATAGGCTTCGTCAGGAGAAGCAATATCAGGTTTTGAGACGATTTCGATCAGCGGCGTGCCCTGACGGTTCAGATCGACATATGAATATCCGTCCGGATTGTGGGTGTTCTTGCCGGCATCTTCTTCAACGTGCATCTCTTCAATGCCGATTTTCTTCTTCGTTCCGTCCTCGAGTTCGATTTCGATCCAGCCGTCATGCGCAATCGGTGTGTCTGACTGCGTGATCTGGTATGCCTTCGGGTTGTCAGGATAGAAGTAGTTCTTGCGGTCAAAGTGCAGGTCCTTTCTGATCTCGCAGTTCAGGGCCAGGGCTGCGCGCATCCCGTATTCCAGAGCGCCCTTGTTGACCTGCGGCAGAACGCCTGGATAGCCCCAGTCGATCACGTTCGTATTCGTGTTCGGCTCTGCACCGTATTCAACCGGTGCCGGCGAGTATGCCTTGGAGTTTGTCTTCAGTTCAATGTGGACTTCAAGTCCGATCGTTGTTTCAAAGTTCATTAGTCTTGACCCCCAATCTCAGGTACCGCTTTATGGAAATCAGTTGCCTGTTCAAATGCAAATCCTGCCTTATACAGAGTATCTTCTCTGAAACGCGGCGCAACAAGCTGCATCCCGATCGGCAGGCCGTCGGAAAAGCCGGCAGGCAGGGACATTCCCGGAAGTCCGGCCAGGTTGACCGGAATCGTCAGAATGTCGTTCATGTACATCGTAACCGGATCATCGATCTTTTCGCCGATGCCGTATGCCGTAGTCGGTGCCGTCGGTCCGAGAATCATGTCATGCTTTGCAAAGACTGCTTCATAATCGCGGCAGATCAGCGTGCGGACCTGTGCTGCCTTCTTGAAGAAGGCATCGTACGTGCCGGCAGAAAGCGAGAACGTGCCAAGCATGATACGGCGCTTGACTTCATCGCCGAAGCCTTCTGAACGTGAACGCACGTAAACGTCTTCGAGATTCCTGACGTCTTCTGCGCGGAAACCGTAACGGATGCCGTCAAAACGCTGCAGATTTGATGAAGCTTCTGATGAGGCGATGATGTAGTAGACGGGCACGCCGTACTTCGTATGAGGAAGCGAAACTTCGTCAACAGTTGCGCCGAGTTCCTCAAACTTCCTGATTGCATCCTTGACAGCCTGCTGAACGTCTGCGTCAACGCCTTCTGCGAAGTATTCCTTCGGAACGGCGATGCGCATGCCCCTGACGCCTTCATCGATTCCCTTCGTAAAGTCAGGGACTTCCCTGCCTGAGCTCGTGAAGTCGCGTGTGTCGTGGCCGCTGATAGCATTGAGCATCAGGGCATTGTCGTAGACGCTGCGGGTCAAAGGTCCGATCTGATCCAGGCTTGAGGCAAAGGCAATCAGGCCGTAACGCGAAACGCGACCGTATGTCGGTTTGAGACCGACGATGCCGTTGAATGCAGCGGGCTGTCTGATTGAACCGCCGGTATCTGAGCCAAGTGCTGCAATGATTTCACCGGAAGCAACGGCTGCAGCAGAACCGCCTGATGAACCGCCGGGAACCTTCGTCTGATCCCAGGCATTCTTCGTCTTCTTGAAGGCGCTCGTTTCAGTCGAACTTCCCATCGCAAACTCATCCATGTTGAGCTTTCCGACCGTAATCATGCCCTTTTCGTCAAGCTTGTCCATGACGGTCGCATTGTAGATCGGATTGAAGTTTTCGAGCATTTTGCTGCCAGCCGTCGTCTTCAGGTTCTTCGTCACGATGTTGTCCTTTACTCCGACGGGAATTCCGTCAAGCACGTTTCCTTCATCGATTTCCCTCTCATCGGCTGCACGGGCCTTTGCCAATGCCCGTTCTTCATCCAAAGTGATGAACGCGTCAATTTTTTCCTCACGCTTCTTAATTGTTTCAAAAGTTTCCCTTGCCAGTTCCTCGGCACTGAAATCCTTGTTGACAAGACCTTCGTGAAGGCTCCTGAGGTCATTTTCGAAATAGTTCATTTTCAGCCTTCCTCACTTTCATCGATAATTGCCGGAACCTTGATCAGACCGTCTTTTTCTTCCGGAACGTTCTTCATCAGAAGGGTGCGGTCAGTTCCCCTGACGGCAACGTCTTCACGCATGACGTTGACTTCCTCCGTTACGGTTGACGTCACGGGAACGTCTGTCGTGTCAACTTCTCCCAACTGTTCGACCATGTTGATGATTTCATCCATCTGGCCGGTGAACTTCTGGAGTTCTTCATCGGTAAATTCAAGCTTTGCCAGGGAGGCAACGTGCTTTACTTCATTTGCGGTGATTGCCATTTGATATCCTTCTTTCGAGTAATGTCTTTTCTTATTTTAATCGATTATTCTGAATTATTAAACCCACTTGCCGCATTTTACGGAATTAATAACTGTTGAAGACATGCGTATAGTACGAGCTTTGTCCCGAATCCCGCGACAAGAAGGCCTGAACTGTCCCGTCCGATCCCTTGATCGTGATGTCGATCGGAACGCCTGACGGCAGATACGTTCTTGCCATCTGCGAAACGAACTGGGTGAAGCTTGTGATTTCCGTCGTGCTGTAGAACTGGGTCGTAATGTTGACGTGCATCCCCTGGAGTTCCTTGCCCTTGTACTGAGCCTGTGCCGTAACGCCGGCCAGATTCGGGAAGAAGCTTTGCGTCTTGTTCATGAAGGCACTGAACGACGTCGCATCATTTTCATTCGGCACGCTTGACGAATCGGTTGCCGGAAGAACCACGCTCTTGATATCCGTGTCAGTCCATGAACCGATGGAAGTTCCGCTCTTGCTCAACGCATATGCGTAAAACGAACCTCCGACCAGGCTGTCGTTTGGCGCCTGCTTGAACATGCAGATCAGAATCGGCGTGTCGTTTCCGATTTCTGATTTCTGACGCAGACGGGCAAGGATCGTTTCCGCCGCCTTCTGGCCTTCTTCCTTCATCTTTTCAGTCGAGATGTCGGTCGTGTAGGTCGCACCGTACTCTTCCTTCTGGTAATAGTCCTTCTGATTCATCCCGATTCCAATCGTCACGCCGGCAAGTGAAAGCTTGCCGTCCTTTTCCTGCATATAATCCTGTTCTTCAATCTGCTGAACATAGATCGGATTTCTCTTGTCAGCTTCTTTTTTTCCGTTGTCTTCCGGATTGAGTCCGTCAGGATTGTCCTTTGACTTGCGGTCAAGCCAGTTTTCGACGGTATCCTTTGACAGAATCTGCCCTTCCCTGAAGACATAGCTTTTAGTCGGGAACTGTTCCTTTGAAAGGTTCGTCAGCCCTGATTCAAAACTCTTCAAGTTGAGCATGTTCTCTGAATTCTGGTAAACGCCGACTCCGCGCGCCTTGCTTGTAAGATACTGACCATCCTTGATAACGCCCTGATAGTAGTCAGTATCGGTCTGGCCCGTTGTCTGATACCCCTTCTTCCTTGAAGTGACGGCCTGCGAAGTTCCGCCGCCAGAAGTAGCCTTGCCGAGGTTACCACATGCGCAAAGCATTGCCGCGCTGGCAAAAAGGCTGGTCAAAACCAGCAGTTTTTTCTTCATCATTCTTCCTCCATCTTCTGCAGGAACTCTTCTTCATTCATGATTCTTGTTCCAAGTTCCCTTGCCCTGGTCAGTTTGGAACCGGCATCGTGCCCGCAGATCAGCAGATTCGTCTTCTTCGTGACACTGCCGGTGACCTTTGCGCCGTGCTCCTCAAGCCATTTCCTGGCCTCGCTGCGCTTGAGATGTTCAAGCGTGCCGGTCAGGACAATGGTCAGACCGTTAAATTCACTCCCGGAGGCAGCTTCTTCCAATTCGTCCGCAGTCTTTCCGAGATAGTTCATGTTGACGCCGACGCTCTTCAGTTCCTCAATCAATTCGCCTGCCCCTTCCGATCCGAAGTAGGTCAGCAGACTGTCGGCAATCGTTTCACCAATGGTTTCGATTGCAACGATTTCTTCCTTTGACGCACCGGCCAGGGCATCCATCGTCATGAAACGCTCTGCCAGAAGTCTGGCCGCCTTCGCACCGACATGACGGATGCCAAGGCCGAACAGCAGACGTTCAAGCGAATTCCCGCGGCTTGCGTCAATTGCATTAAGCAGATTGCCGGCGGATTTTTCCTTGAACTTGTCAAGCAGCAGCAGGTCGTCAAACGTCAGCTTGTAAAGATCCGAAACGTCATTGATCATTCCGCGTTCAAACAGCTGTTCAATGATCTTCGGGCCAAGGCCGTCGATGTTCATCGCATTTCTCGAGGCAAAGTGCGTCAGACTTTCCTTAATCAATGCCTTGCACTTCGGATTGATGCAGCGAAGCGCCACTTCATCATCCAGGTGCACGAGCCTGGCGCCGCATTCCGGACAGTTCGCCGGAATTTCATATGGTTCTGAATCTTCCGGACGCTTCTCCAGAACGACTTCTGAAATTTCCGGAATGATGTCTCCTGCCTTGTGCAGTTTGACGGTGTCAAGCAGGCGAATTCCCTTTTCATTGAGATAATCCGGATTGTGCAAAGACGCCCTTGAAACGGTCGTTCCTGCCAGCAGAACCGGATCCATGACGGCCGTCGGAGTCACGACGCCCGTTCTGCCAACCGTCCATTCAATGTCTCTGACGACCGTTTCCTGTTCGTCCGGAGGAAATTTGTAGGCAATCGCCCATCTCGGGACCTTGACCGTGTTTCCCACAAGCTCATGCACGGTAAACGGCTCTGCCTTGAGCACGATGCCGTCGATGTCGTATTCAAGTCCTGCACGCTTTGCCTGATACTCGTCAAGATATGCATCGATTTCATCCATCGTTGAACAGACGCGTGACTCGCCGTTGACCCTGAATCCCCAGGATGCCATCTTCTTCAAGGCTTCGCTTTGCGTTTTGACGCCGAATTTCTCCGGTTCCATCAGATAGTAGATGAAGACGCTCAGATTTCGTCCGGCCGTAATTCTTGAATCAAGCTGTCTCAGCGATCCCGCCGCTGCATTTCTCGGGTTGGCAAACACCGGCTGTCCTTCTGCCTCGCGCTTTTTGTTCAAGTCAACGAATGACTTCTTCGGCATGTAGCATTCGCCGCGAACCTCAACCGAAATTTTTTCATTGAGCTTGAGCGGAACGGCGTTGATTGTCTTGAGATTTTCAGTGATGTCTTCTCCGATCGTCCCGTTTCCGCGGGTCGAGCCCTTGACGAAGATGCCGTCTTCATATGTCAGTGAAATTGCCAGCCCGTCGATTTTGAGTTCGCAGTTGTAGCCAAAATCAGCCCCTGCATTTTCATTCAGACGTCTCACGAAATCAGCCAGTTCTTCCTTCGAAAAGACATCTCCCAGAGAAAGCATCGGAATTTCGTGCTCAACCTTCGTGAAATTCGTCAGAATCCTGCCGCCGACGCGCTGCGAAGGCGAATCCACGGTCACAAGCTCCGGAAACTCTGCCTCCAGTTCCAGCAGGCGCCTGTAATTTTCGTCATAGACGTGATCTTCAACTGTCGGTGCATCCTGGACATAGTACTCCCGGCTCCACCTGGTCAGTTTTTCACGAAGACCTTCAAGTTCTTTTCTTGCTTCTTCCTTATCCATGGTTTTTTCCTCTAAACTTTCTTGATTGGCGCAAAGGCAGCCAGCAGACGTTTGATTCCCTTGCCGGAAAAGGCGACGTCAAGCTCTGCATTTTCACCGGAACCATTGACTTTGACGACCGTTCCGAGTCCGAATGCCTTGTGCTCAACCTTGTCACCGATTTTCCAGCCGACGTTTTCGGCACCGGTCTGCGCCGGTCGTTCAATCGTCCCCGGCCTCCTTTTCGGCTTTTCGACTTTTTTAGCCGCAACGGGCCCGTTTGAAAACGGATAGCTTGAGTTATTGACGGTTTCGTTGGCTGATTCCAGCAGCGCATCCGAGATTTCGCCGATAAAGCGCGAAGCCGGATTCTGCTGCGTTCTGCCGTAAAGCATCCTGGACAGAGCGTTTGTCAGATACAGCTTTTCCTCGGCACGCGTAATCCCGACATAGGCCAGGCGACGTTCTTCTTCGAGCTCGGACTCATTCATGGCTGCTCTGCCAAGCGGGAAGATGCCTTCCTCCATTCCAACCAGGAAGACAACTGGAAATTCAAGACCCTTGGCCGCATGAAGCGTCATCAGCGTGACAACGTCATCGTTCTGGTCAACGCCGTCCTGATCCGAAACAAGCGCCAGGTCAGCCAGAAAATCAGTAAACGGATCGCTTTCCTCGTCTTCCGGATTCCAGTTTTCATCAAACTCCTTCGTAACTGACAGAAATTCCTCCAGGTTTTCCAAGCGGCCCTTTGCTTCAAGCGTATTGGCATCTTTCAATGCCTTTTGATAGCCTGTGATTGAAAGAATCTGTTCCGTCATTTCAGTGATCGTGGCTTTACTTTGAACCTGATGGAACAAATTCAGCATATCGCAGAATTCCGTGATCTTCTTCGCAGTCCGAACAGGAATCCCTGTCAGATCAACGCTTTTACCTGCTTCATACAGTGAAATGCCGTGCATGTCGGCAAAATTCTGCAGCTTCGTGATCGAAGTTGCGCCGATTCCTCTCTTCGGCTCATTGACGACGCGCGCAAACGACATCGAATCGTCCGGGTTGGCAACGAGGCGCAGGTAGGCCAGAATATCCATGATTTCCTTTCTGTCGTAGAAACGGTGGGCACCGACCAGCTTGTAGGGAATGTTTGCCTTGACAAACGTTTCTTCAAGCGTACGCGACTGTGCGTTTGTACGGTAAAGAATCGCAAAGTCATTGTAGCTGCGATGCTTCTCCCTGATCTCCCTTTGAATGTTCTTGATGACGAAGTAGCCTTCGTCAGCCGCATTGTCGGCCCGATAATAGGTGATTTTGTCGCCGGATTCATTTTCAGTCCAAAGCGTCTTGTCCTTGCGGTTGAGATTATGCTCGATCACTTCGTTTGCTGCCTGCAGAATCGTCTTCGTCGAGCGGTAGTTCTGTTCAAGTTTGATGACGGCGGCATCCTTGTAATCCTTCTCAAAGTTCAGGATGTTTTCCATATTGGCGCCACGCCATCCGTAGATGCTCTGATCGGCATCGCCGACGACGCAGAGGTTGCGGAAACCCTGTGCCAGCATGTTGACCAGACGATACTGGGCCTCGTTCGTATCCTGATATTCGTCGACATGAATATAACGGAACTTGCGCTGATAGAATTCGAGTGTCTCAGGCGAGCTTTCAAACAGCTGAATCGTCTTCATGATCAGATCATCAAAGTCCATCGTCTGGTTTTTCTTCAGTTCGTCCTGATATATCTGATAGGCGCGCGCAGCGGCAGCTTCCATGGGATTTGCCTCTGCATTTGCCTGCAGAAGCGCATCTTTCGGTTCGATCAGTTCATTCTTCCAGGCAGAAATTGAAGCAAGAAAGCTGCGCGGATCGTATTGCTTCGTGTCAAGATTCAGCGTATCGGCAACGATGTGCTTCATCAGAGTCTTCTGCTCGCTTGGACTGCCGATCGTAAAGGACTTTGAAAATCCGACCTTTTCTGCATCGCGACGCAAAATCCTCACGCACAGGGCATGAAACGTCGAAACCCAGACGGCTTCTGAACCATATTCGACCAGCTTGTCGATACGTTCGCGCATTTCGCGTGCAGCCTTGTTCGTAAACGTGATTGCCAGGATATTCCACGGATTAACGTTCTGATGCTCGATCAGGTAGGCTACGCGGTGTGTCAGAACGCGCGTCTTGCCGCTTCCGGCACCGGCCATGATCAAAAGCGGTCCTTCCGTGCAGACAACGGCTTCTCTTTGCTTATCATTCATTCCGTTTAATAAGTCATTTTGCGTCAAGTTGTTCAATCCCCTCTGAAAGTAATCAATCATTTCCTATTATACCAAAAAAGGCTCATTTGTTCTTTTAAAATTGATTTAAAAGAACCTGTCTTCCCCGTTTCTCCGCGTCTTTACGATGTTGATCCCGAACATGAAAAATGCAGAGCGCTGATATTCCGGCGCACAAAAAAACAGCCGCAATCTCACGGCTGCCTTCATGTCAGCATGCTTACTCCTCATTTATCTCTGCTTCATCCCAAATGCCGGTTGCCTCGATCTGCGCAGCCGCTTTTGCAGGCGTCTCGGCAGAAACGAGTATGTAGCCTTCTCTTTCGACCGGACGCAGAGTTTCAGGAATTCTGAAGAACCTGTATGACCAATTTGATTTAAGTGACCATTGCAGCCGGACCTTCTCGAGATCGGCCGTTGATACGATGACCATTGCGCCACTGGTACGCGGCACTGCATTTTCCAGAGGCATCCCGGCCAGAGCCCGCAGATGCTGTTCAAACATCGACACGCTAGAAGCCTGCTCAAGCACATACCCCGGAACGCTGAGCGCCGGAACCAGGCGCTTGACGTAAAGGGTTCCTTCAGCCGTCAGAAAGAATGCCACCTGCATGACGCCGACATAACTCAATCCCCTGACGATTTCTTTGGCAATGCGCTTTGCCTCCTGTTCGATCTGTTCAGGCACCCTGACCGGTGCGAGCGTTTCATGCAGCACCCTGTCACGATAGACGTTCTCGATCAACGGGAAGAAATTCACTTCTCCGTCTGCATCTCTGGTCAGGATAACCGAAATTTCCTTGTCGCATTCAACCCACGATTCAAGAATGTAGGTTCCAAGATCGATGATGTCTGCGCATCTTGCAATGTCTGTCTGCCTGGTAATCATCTGCTGCCTTCTCTTGCCAAAGCCTTTTTGAATCGGCTTTAAGACGCAGGGATACCCGATTGATCCGATTTCCTGATAAATGTCATCCAGACTGACAATCGTCGCATAAGGCGCAATGTTAACGTTCAACTGCTCGAAAAATGCCCGCTCAAGCAGTCTGTCCTGTGTAATCTCAAGCGTTTCGTGTCCTTGCGGGACTTTCGTGAAACGTTCGAGGAACTCAATCGTCTCTGAGGCAATGTTTTCTGATTCATACGTGACGACATTACATCTTTGCGCAAAATCCTGTAATTTTTCCCTGTCATTCATACGCCCGACGATCTTGACATCTGCCTCTGACAGCGTCGGCACGCTCTGGCCGGTGCAATATGCTGCCACCTTAAAGCCCATCTTCTTGGCGGCTTGAGCCAGCATAATTCCGTTTTGGCTATCCCCGACAATTCCAATCGTATCGCCTGGGAACAACATCGCATTTTCCATTCTGCCACAACCTTCTCGTTTCATATTCATATGATAATGATACCACAACCAGTCGTATCAAAGCATTCATCAGCGGATTCAAAAAGGACTTTTACCATTTTTTAAGCAAAAGTCCTCTTCTTATCAATCAATTATTCCTTGTCCAGGCCCTTCCTGCCGTTAAAGATGAGATTGAGCAGGACCGAACACAAACTGGCAACAACGATTCCGTTTCCTAAAAACAGCTGCAGCGTCTTCGGCAAAGCCTGGAAAATTCCCGGATAGACCGAAACGCCAAGACCGAGTCCGATTGAAACCGCCACAATCAAAATATTGTGCTCGTCCGTGAAGTCAACGTCAAACAGCATTCTGATTCCCTGAACGCTGATCATCGCAAACATCACCAGCATCGCACCGCCCAGGACAGGTGTCGGAATAATCGTCGCAAGCGCTCCGACTTTCGGCAGAAGGCCCATGAGCATCAAAAGCACGGCAGACCAGTAAATCGGACGTTTGGTCTTGATGCCGGAAAGTTCAAGCAGTCCGACATTCTGGGAAAAAGTCGTGTAGGGGAAGGTATTGAACACCCCGCCCAGAATAACCGCAAGTCCTTCAGCGCGATATCCGTGCTTGAGATCGTCCGACGTGATGTCCTTGTCAAGCAGATTGCCCAGCGCAAAGAAAACCCCCGTCGATTCGACCATCGAAACAAGCGAAATGATGATCATCGTTACCGAAGACGACCACTCAAACTGAGGAACGCCGAAATAAAACGGCTGAGGCAAGTGGAACCAGGCTGCCTCGCTGACGGGAGAAAGCGAAACCATCCCCATCAGGAAAGCAACGATAGTCCCGATGATCAACCCGATCAAAACTGCAATCGATCGGACGAAGCCTTTTCCTAAAACCTGAACTCCCAGAATAATCGCAATCGTCAAGAATGCGCAGAAAAGATTTTTCGGAGCGCCAAACGCTTTAGCCGTTGCATCTCCTCCGCCCATGTTCTGCACGGCAATCGGAATCAGAGTCAGACCGATGACCGTAATCAATGTTCCGGTAACGACCGGCGGAAACAAGCGCTTGATTTTTGAAAACTGACCTGCAATCAAAAAAACGAAAACCCCGGCAACGATGATTGCGCCATACATCGTGCCAATCGTAAACTGCCTGCCGATCATCTTAAGCGGTTCGACAGCCTGGATCGCACATCCAAGGACGACCGGAAGCCCGATTCCAAAATAACGGTTGCGCGCAAGCTGCAGAAAAGTCGCCAGTCCGCACATGAAAATATCGATTGAAACAAGGTACGTCATTTGTTCGGCATTAAAATTCAGAGCCGTGCCGATCAGCAGCGGAACGGCAACAGCCCCTGAATACATGGCCAGCAAATGCTGCAATCCTAAAACGGCGGCTCTTCCCTGACTAACTTCTTTTTCCATAATTATTCTTCCCCCACAAAATGCACGGCGTCGTTTTCAAATGAAGAAATGCGTGCCAGAGACTCCAGACGGACTCCCTGCCCCTTGATCCAGTCGGCACCTTCCTGGAATGATTTTTCAACGACGATTCCCACGCCTTCAACCTTGACGTCAGCCTGCTTGCAGATTTCAAGCATTCCCCTGACTGCCTGACCGTTAGCCAGGAAATCGTCAACAATCAAAACATGATCATTGTTTGACAGGAACTTGCTGTCAACCGAAATCGTATTTGTCACTTTTTTCGTATATGAGTAAACCTCTGCAGTGTACGTCTTGTCATCAAGCGTTGCCGGTTTCTTCTTTCTGGCAAACAGAACCGGCACGTTCATGACGAGTCCGGCCATAATTGCGGGTGCTATCCCGGAAGCTTCGACCGTCAAGATTTTGGTAACGGGACATTCCTTGAACAGGCGTGCAAATTCCTGACCAATCTCATACATCAACTGCGGATCAATCTGGTGATTCAAGAACTGGTTAACCTTTAAAACGTTTCCCGGTAAAACGACGCCATCCTGACGAATGCGGTCCTCAAGCAATTTCAAAATAATTCCTCCTCGTGCATCGTACGAAATAAAATTGCAAATAAAAAAGGCTTTCCTTACCCTTAACAGTAAAAAAAGCCAATAAACCTAGCTATTCTTACTCATAGTCCAAGATTTACGGCCTTGGGTAGAAACTTGCCGACCATATTACGGCATTTATACAAGTAACACTAGCATAGGATAACATATTCCAGATTATTCTTCAATGATAACCGGCCGAGAGATCCTTTGCCCTCAGACGGTAAAAGACGTGCCACGACCGTGCGCCATCAGAAATCAAAGCGAATCATACCGGTTCAGATTATATTCTTCAATCAGGGAAATCAGTTTCTGCGCATACCCGGGGTCAGTCGCATATCCTTTATCCTGAAGCGCCTGAGCTGCCTGCTTGTAATCGGATGCCTCGAGAACCGAACGATAATGCTCACTATCCCACTGCGTTCCGTTCAGGAAAAGCTGCGTGTGTGCCCTGACTGAATCATCCCAGCTGTCATATGTAGCAAAACGCGCCTTAACGGTTATCCACTGTCCGTTGACATATTCCTGCGTCGTCAGCAGCACGCTGTTTGCCTGATTGCTTTTTATTCCAAACAGATTATTGTATTTGGAGGAAAGTTCGCTTCTTCCCCAATCAGATTCCAAGGCAGCCTGAGCTAAAGTAATGCTTGAAAAAACGTGATGCTGTCTTTGCTGCTCCTGCGCAACCGGCACAAGTACTTTGATGAAGCTTGATTTATCAGAGTTGTTCCTGGCATCCTGTTCCGTTTGCGGTTCGGTATTTTGAACGCTGTCGACGTCCAGAACCCACTTCGTCAGTTGAACGCTGATTAATGCAACGACCAGCAAAATCAAAATGATGTCAGGATACTGAAGCCTGCCATTGACAATCAGAAATCCTCTCTTCTTCTTTTTCGGATAAGTTCTTTTCCGCGCCACAAAGTTTCACCTCACAAGCACTGAACGGATCACGCAAAACGACTATTTCTTCTCGAGTCTTGACAGCAGCGGAACGGAAATTGCCGGACCGACAATTCCGGCCAGGATTGCTTCCGGAACGCCATTCGTCCCGATAACGCCGAGCAGGTACGGCAAAAGGGCCTTGACGTCAAGCGAATACAATGCCTGAGACTGTCCGCGATAGAGCAGATAGATCAGGCCGAGCACCAGAATCGTATTCGTCATCGCCCCGAGAACTGATGCAACGCACATTGCCGGAACCTTCCTGATTTTATTTCTGAGAAAAACAAATGCATAACCGGCAACAACCCCGATTAAAATCCTGGGCACGACCGATACCAGCGGATTGACGAATACGATTGTCGCCAAAGGACTCGTCGGCCAGACATAGGCTCTGATAAACGTGATGAGTCCCCAGACTCCCCCGACAACTGCGCCGTCACGCGGTCCCAGAACAATCGCCGCGATAATTACCGTGACGTGGATCGTTGTCAGATTCAAAGGCCCGACCGGAATGTACCCGAAGAAGGGCACGAAATTCTGCACGATGATGATTGCGCAAAACAACGCTGTCAAAACGCTGCGAAACGTTTTATTCTTATTACTCAAAATAACACCCTCTATAATTTTTTCGTCAAACCGACTTGTTTCAAATTATATCACAAGTCTCATTTTCAGTGTTATCTTTTAAATCAATATTGTCGAATAAATTCATCAATTTTAATGAATATCGTTCGCAAAATCCTCCATTTGCCTTGATGACTTACACACTGTATTTCGCAAAAAAAGAACTGACGTCACCGCCAGTTTTCCATCATCATTCCCATCCTTTGGCAACATCAATCCATTCCCTGGGATGAGCAAGTTCTTCAAGCTCTTCAAGCGACAGCCGCACCGCAGAATGAGCATCACCTGCAGCCGGATACACTGTCTTGAAGCGCTTGAGCGACTCATCCAGAAAGACGGCCACGTTTTCCCTGACTGCAAACGGGCAGACGCCGCCGGGAGCGTGCCCGATGAACTTTTCCACAACGTCTGCCGCAATCATGCGCGGCCGCTTGTGAAAGCGGTCCTTGAACTTGCGGTTGTCAACTTTGGCATCCCCCGCCATAACTACCAAAAGCGGCTTTTCATCAAGCAGAAACGACATCGTCTTGGCAATGTGTTCCGGCTCGCACCCCAATGCATGAGCAGCTTCTTCGACCGTTGCGCTGGAATCTTCAAGCACGATGATCCGATCCGCATAATTTTCCTTTTCCAGATATTGTTCGACCTTTTCCCGACTCAATCCTGTCACTCCCTTGTAAGATATTGAGATAATTCTAACACCAAGATTAAAATTCAGCAATAACAAATCGAGAATCGGCAAAGCGTTTTTTCATGCACAAAAAAAGCCGCAAAATGCGGCTTCCTTTGAAAGTGATTATTCCTTGCGCAATGATTCGACAGGATCAAGCTTGGAGGCACGGTTTGCCGGGAGCAGGCCTGCCAGCATGCTGATTACGATGCTGATCACGATTCCGGCAATCAGGAACTGCGGTTCCAGACTTACAACGTTCACGTCATAGGCCGGCTTTGTCACCGAATTAATTGCAAAACCAAGAATTTCCGTAATGACAACTCCCAGAAGACCGGAACCAAGACCAATCAGAAACGCCTCTGAAACGAAGATGCGGCGGACGTCTTTACGACGGGCTCCGAGTGCCTTGAGCACACCGATTTCCTTTGTCCGTTCGACCACGGAAATGTTCAGAACGACCAGAATCATGATTGCTGAAACAACCAGGGAAACACCGGCAATTGCAGCCAGAACATAAGTAATGACGTCAAGCATCTGCGTGAACATATCGGTCATTGTTTCCTGCATCGAGCCCGAATAGCCGAGTTTCTTGACCTTGTCCTTGATGGCCTTCGTATTGTCAGAGTTCTTCGTATAAAGGAACACCGTGTTGGCCTTGAGCTTTTGTCCGTTGTCCCTGAACACGCGGCTCAAGTCACCGTAACGGACGACAATCGTACTCGTCTGCGTATCATAGATTCCGCTGACCCTGACTTCCTTTTCAATCGTCTTGTCACCAATCGTAAGCGAAAGCTTGATTTTCTTGCCAATGATGTTCTTGCCCAGAAGATCTGCCGTTGCCTGATCAAGCAGGACTTCGTTCTTCTTTGGAGCATGTCCCTTCGTAATGCTTGACTTCGTAATCGACTTGGACATCGTCATCAGCATCATGATGTTTGCCGTGTTGGATTTGAAGGAAACCTTGTTCGTTCCAAGCGAGAACGTGGAATATCCGCGCTGAATCGTATCGACGTTCCTGATCTTCTTCAATTTGTCGATGTCCTTTTGACTGAAGGTGTTCTTGTCAGACGTCCCGGTCATCATCGAAATGTGATCTTCGCGCACGCTTCCAATCGTGCTTGAATCTCCGGCCTGAACTTTTTCCTGCTGCTTCTTGTCCATTTCAAGGCTTTCCTTATGTACTTCAGTCACGTTCGGATTCGTGTAGGTCACCATCGTGCTCTTGATGTAGTTCGTCACGCCACGCCCGATGCCAAGCATCAAAACAACTGCCATGATGCCGATGCTTGAGCCGAATGCCACAAGTGCGTTGCGCCCGAACTTGGCTTTCATGTTAAGGAAAGCGAGACGAATGGCATTCATCAGGCTCATGTTCTTAATTGGTTTTGCTTCTTTCTTGTCAGTTGGCTTTTTATGAAATTCAACGTCCTGGGTCATATCGGAAATGAGCGAGCCGCTGTCGATTCTAAGAACTCTGGTACAATGCGAAGCAACCCTGTCAGAGTGCGTAACCATCAAAACGAGCTTGCCGCTTTCGGCAATTTCCTTGATCATTTCAAGCACGGTATCGGTCGTTTCGGCATCCAAGGCTCCGGTCGGTTCATCGGCAATGATCACGTCAGGATCGTTGATCAGGGCACGGGCGATGGCTACGCGCTGCTTCTGGCCGCCTGAAATGGCATCCGGCTTCTTATGCATGTGTTCGCCTAAACCGACTTGAGTCAAAAGTTCTGCCGCCCTTTTGTCGCGGGTTTCCTTGTCAACATTTGACAGGGTCATCGCAAGCGAAACGTTGTCGAGCAGGCTCAAATGAGAAATCAGATTGAAGTTCTGGAAGATGAATCCAATGCTTTTCTTGTGAAATCTGTCAAGTTCCTGCTTGGTATAGTCGCGCAAATTCTTGCCCTGATAGATGATTTCTCCTTCAAAATCAGAATCAAGTCCACCGATCAGATTCATTAAAGTCGACTTTCCGCTGCCGGATTCGCCGACAATCGAAACCAGTTCTCCCTCTTCAAACGAGGCGCTGATTCCCTTCAAGGCTTGAAAGGTGCCGCCACCCGGCATCTTATAGACTTTCTTGACGTTCTTTAATTCTAAAACTGCCATATGAAACCTCCGTAAAAATTTAACTTTAGCTTACGTAATATACTATAACAATTAAATTCTGTATAGTCAAATAATATGATTAGGCTTGCCAAAAAATATGAATTGAAAACTTTCCGCTGATTTCCATCCTTACCGAAAAATAAAACCGACAATTGTTGTTTAATTTGACAATATCGATTATAATCATTACTGGATTTTATATCAATCAACAAAAAACAGACAATTGTCGGTTTTTGCGAAAGGCGGCTAATAATGACAGACAAACGAATCCAACGCTCACAGGAAGCCATCGAGACGGCCTTCATCGAGCTTCTCAGGGAAAACAGCTTCAATTCCATCAGCGTGTCGGCGATTATCAGAAATGCCGGCGTCAACCGCAGCACGTTTTACGCGCATTATCTTGACAAATACGATCTTCTTGAAAAGCTTGAGAACAAGCTGCTTGACAGGCTGAACCTGCTGTCGCAGAATCCGGAGAAAATGACACAGGAAAGCCTCCGGGAACGCGCTGTAAAACTTCTCTCCATGCTGTACACTCACCGGGAATTCTTCGCAATCGCAATGGACCAGGAGCTTCGCACCGCATTCGTGGAAAAGGTCTGCCGGATGATTGACATGACATGGGAAAAATACCACAGCAATCACACATTTGCCGTGCCGTTGGAATACGTCAAGAAAGCATGTGCCAGCATAGTTGCATCCGCAGTCACAGGCTGGGTTCAGGACGGATTCAGGGAATCCGTGGATGAACTCGCTGACATCATCACAATTATGCTGTCGGATTTTTACAAATCCATGCTGATTTCCCCGGAAGATGCAGAATTTGAAACATCGATTGAAGAAAAGGAAGATGAATCGTGACAAATGCTCCATACTTTACTTTTCTAATGAAGGCAAAAAAGACCGGAATGCTGCAATGCATTCCGGTCCGTTTTCGTATCTCTATATTTTTCCAATGAACTCTGCCAGTTCATCAAGTGAAACAGTGAACGCTGCAGGCTCACCAATTTTCTTCAGGTAGACAAATGTAAGTGATGACTTTGAGACCTTCTTGTCATGATTCATGACTTCAAGCACCCGTAAATCATCAAGCAGTTCGTCAGTGAGCGGAAGCCCGACCGCTGCAAGCCGTCCGCAGACGGCAGAAGCAACGCCTTCTTCCGTCAGTCCATGCTGCTCGAAGATTCTGTTGACCGCGGCCAGGCCTATGGAAACTGCTTCGCCGTGAAGAAGTCTTCCTGCCGAAAGAAGTTCAACTGCATGACCGATGCTGTGACCGAAGTTTAGAATCCTGCGCAGCCCGCCCTCTTTTTCATCCCTGCTGACAACATCGGCCTTGAATGCAACACTTTGCTGAATGAGTTCGGGGGCATGCTTCAAAATTTCACCAGGAGCTTCAATGCCGCAGACAAGCTTCCAGAACGTGCCTCCCTTCATTGCCGCACACTTGACGACTTCCGCATAGCCTTCGACCGTCACCCGTTCATCAAGAGTCCTTAACGCCATCGGATCAATCAGCACCAGATCAGGCTGATGGAATGTCCCGACAAGATTCTTGCCCTGGTCAATGTCAATTGCCGTCTTGCCACCGACAGAGCTGTCAACCTGGGCAAGCAGTGAAGTCGGAAACTGAACAAACGATATTCCGCGCATGTAAAGCGAAGCGCACAGTCCGCCGAGATCTCCGACCACTCCGCCGCCCAGGGCAATCAATCCGTCACCCCTGGTCAGGCCGAAATCAGCCATCCGGGAAATGACGGAACTGAGCGTTTCCCATGACTTGCTCCGCTCACCGGCCGGAACAGTGATGATCATGTTTTCGAACCCTGCTTCTGAAAGATTTTCTGAAACTTTCCCTGCATAAAGCGGGTAAACGTTCGTGTCGGTTAAAATAACACAACGCCTTTTTGTCCATACCTTTCTGAGATATTCGGCCGGATTTTCAAGAATGCCTTCCTCAATCAGAACGCTGTATGACTTGTTCTCAGTATCAACCGCAACGCTTCGCATTCAAACACCTCATTTCCAGGCTGAAACGACGTTGTGAATCTCTTCGCAGCGACGGGCCATTTCCTTGAATGTATCCGGCTTGAGTGCCTGTGGTCCGTCAGAAAATGCATGTTCAGGATCATCATGAATCTCAACAATCAAGCCGCTGGCACCTGCCGCAACGCCGGCCTGGGCAAGCGGTGTGACGAGGTCCCAGACACCGGCAGCATGACTCGGATCGACAATGACCGGATAATGAGTCAGCTGCTGAAGAACAGGAACAGCACCGACATCGAACGTATTGCGCGTGTACTTGTTGTCAAACGTGCGGATTCCGCGTTCAATCAGGATAATCTGATTGTTGCCGCCTGCGGCAATGTATTCGGCAGCGTTAAGCACATCGTCAATCGTCGCAGACATACCGCGTTTCAAGGCAACCGGAATCTTCGTTTTACCGACTTCCTTAAGGAGTGAAAAGTTCTGCATGTTGCGGGCACCAATCTGGAAGAAATCAGTGTATTTTCCGACAAGTTCGACGTGTTCGTCATCCATTACCTCAGTAATAACATCCATCCCGTTTTCATCGGCAGCTTCACGCAGGTATTTCAGACCTTCTTCACCAAGTCCCTGGAACGAGTAAGGCGATGTTCTCGGCTTGAATGCGCCGCCGCGAAGAACCGTTGCACCGGCTTCCTTTGCGACTCTGGCCATGCGGTGAATGTGTTCTTCGCTTTCAACGGAGCAGGGACCGGCCATCAAAGCCAGCCCGCTTCCGCCGACTTCCGTATGAGCCGTTTTGACAATCGTATCTTCCGGATGAAGCAGACGGCTTGACTGAACCGCTGCCGGAACGTTCGTAATCACGTCTTCCGCCGCATTGAGAACTTCGCTTGGAATTTCGCCTGCCTTGGCACCCTGGACAGCAACGCGGTTTTCATGCACGAAAACCTGCTTCCTGCCTTCAAATGCCTTCTTGACGACTTCAATTTTTTCCTTTGCTTCATCCTTCTTCAAAACAATAATCATAATACTTTCCTCCTAAATTATAAGCGAATTGCCGATAAATGATTTTCACCGGTTACATTTGTCTTCTGAAATGTCAGAACAACGTTTTCGACTGTGAACCCTGCATTTGCAAGTACATCGTCCATTGCGCCGCTTGCACCGAATTCATCAAGTCCGACGATTGTTCCGTCGAGTCCGACGTAACGCTCCCAACCGCGCGTCGAGCCCATTTCAATGGCTGTTCTTCTTCTGACGGACGGCGGAAGAACCTGATCCTTGTAATTTTGCGGCTGTGCATCGAAACGTTCCATGGATGGCATGGATACGACGCTGACGTCTTCACCCAACTTGAACAAACGCTCCTGAGCCTTGACTGCCAATGAGACTTCCGACCCGGAAGCAATCAGAATTCCGCTTGGACGCATCCCCTTTTGCGGGGAAACGACGTATCCTCCGCGAGCAACGCCTGCGTCTGCAAGCCTGGACGTCCGTGACAAAACAGGCAGCTTCTGGCGGGTCAGAACCAATACCGTCGGATGATCAACGGAATCAATCGCCTGTTGCCAGGCAGCGATCACCTCGTTCGGATCAGCCGGACGAAGCACATCGACATTTGGCAATGAGCGCAGACTCATCAGCTGTTCAACAGGCTCATGCGTCGGTCCGTCCTCTCCGACTGCGATTGAGTCATGCGTGAAGACGTAGACGACCGGAAGCTTCTGCAGGGCAGACAGGCGAATTGCGCCTCTCAGGTAATCCGAGAAAACGAGGAACGTTCCGCCGAATACTCTGAGACCGCCATGCAGGGCCATTCCGTTCATGATCGTTCCCTGAGCAAACTCGCGAACGCCGTATGCGACATTTCTTCCGGTCGGATGCTCGTCATCAAGCAGACCGCTTGCGTCAATCGCGGTTTTGTCTGATGAAGACAGGTCTGCAGAGCCGCCGACAAGATTATCCATTTTTTCCGCAAGTACCTGAATAACCTTATGACTCGTATCGCGGCTTGCTTCCGCCCCGCTTTCGTAGCGAGTCATCCCGTCAAGAGCATTGAGGCAGCGCTTGCCGTTCAGGACCGCAACCGTCTCATCAAAGCATTCTTCATCAGATGCCGCCAAATCGTCAAGCACCTTGCGCCAGGCTTCATGAGCCTTTTTGCCACGATTTTCGATCATCGTTTCAGCTGCAGCCCTGACTTCCGGCAAAACCGTGAATTCCGGTCCGTCATACCCGAGGCGCGTGCGGAGATTTTCAAGTCCGTTTTCGCCAAGCGGCGCACCATGCACGGCGTTTGTTCCGGCCTTGTCAGCTCCGAAACCGATTGTCGTCTTGATTTCGATCAGACTGGGCTTAGACGTTTGCCTGGCCTTTTCGATTGCCCGATCGATTTCATCAACGTCATTGCCGTCCGCAACCAGCTGCGTATCCCAGCCATAGCTTTCAAATCTGCGGCAGACATCCGTCCTGAAGCTTCTTGAAGCCGGTCCGTCCAACGAAACGTCATTTGAATCATACAGGACGATTAATTTGGAAAGACGCTGATTGCCGGCAAAACTGGCTGCTTCATGCGAGATTCCCTCCATTAAGTCACCGTCGCCGACAAGACAGTACGTGAAATGATCGACCACTTTGGCTTTCCTGTTCAAGCGAGCCGCCAGAGTTCTTTCAGCAAGAGCCATCCCGACGGCCATCCCGATACCCTGACCCAGAGGGCCCGTCGTTGCTTCAACGCCGGGAACATGACCATGCTCAGGATGACCGGGAGTCCTGCTGCCAAAACGACGGAAATTCTTAAGATCATTAATCGACAGATCAAAACCGCTGATATGGAGCATTGCATATAAGAGTGCCGATCCATGTCCGGCCGAAAGAACGAAGCGGTCGCGATTCGACCACTCGGGATCTTTTGGATCCACTCGCAGATGTCTTGAGAATAACGTCCACATCATCGGAGCCGCTCCAAGTGCAATTCCCGGATGTCCTGAATTTGCCCGCTGAATCATTTCGCAGCTTAAAACGCGCAGATTGTTGATTGCAAGTTCATCAATATTTTGTCCAACTTCTTTTGTCATTTTCGTGTCCTCCTGATTAATAAAAAAGCTCCTACAGCGACACTGTAAGAACCGGAAATCTGTCAAGATACGAAAAACAGAAAATTAAAAAGGCCTCACAGTGCAATTGCATCCATGCGACCTTTGACCACAAGAAAATCATTACCGGCCGCATCCAGTCTGGGAAAGTAACGCCCATACCGAATGCGGCACCGACGTTACTGGATAAACCAGTAATAGTAAAATCGTAATTGAGATTTTGCAGTTGATCTTCTCATGATTATATTCTCCTTAAAAAATTAAATCGTTATTAAATAAACTTGTTGATACGATTATAATTCGATTTTTTGAATTCGTCAACCATTTTTTCAGCATTTTTTAATTTTTATGAAAAAAGAATCTCTTCATCCACGAATCGTCGCCCTTGATTTTAACGAAGGCAACCGCAGCGAACAGAAACGCACCGATGAAGTCGGCAATCAGATCTCCCATCGTGTCCATCAGTGCAGCCCTTCCGACCAGCATGTGTCCGTCTGCCATATAGCGTTGCAGATTCATCCCGAACGAATCACACGTAAACTCATAGAATTCCCATAAAACACCGCACATCATCGCAAATGCAGTTGCGTACAGACTGATGAAGAACGGCGGAAGCTTCTGACGCTCCTGGGGAACGAGCGCACCGAAAATAGCCAGCGCAAAACTTGCGAGCAAGGCACCGCTGATAAGATGGAGTCCTTTGTCCCAATAAGGAATCCGATAAAAATGATAGATGGTTCCCAGATAAATTGCCCCGAAGATGAAAAGCAGAAAGAATCCGTAAATCATCGGCGGCAGATACAAGTCAAACTTAACCGAAATTATCTTCGGAAGACAGACAATCACAATCCCCAGGATGATTTCCAGGCAAAGAAACAATGCTGCATCCCTGCCTCTTGAACCAGTGGCCAAAAACGCATCTTTAGCCGTCAAAACAAGAGAAAAGAGCATCATCAGCACAATTGCCGCCAACCCGCAGTCAGTAGCTTTTTTCATATTCAAAACACGTCCTTTCAAATTCAATTATCCTATCGTCACTCGAAACTGGCAAGCATTTGTTCCTGGCGGTAGCGGCTCGGCACGATGCCGTACGTTTCCCTGAAGGCCCGGCTGAACTTGCTCTGGCTGGAGTATCCGACCGCCCTTGCGACTCCGGAAAGCAGCATGTCACTTTCCTTAAGCATTTCGGAAGCCTTCTTCATTCGATAGTCCTTCATGTATGAAGCAATCGGTTTTCCGTAAACCTTCTTGAATACGGCCTTGAGCGTCGTCTGGTTCATCAGGAACTCGCCTGAAAGCACGTCGATCGTATATCTTTTATCCAGATTTTCAATCAGCTTTGCATGAACTTTCTGAATCGTTTCGATTTGATCCCTGGAATATTTTTCCCTGGAAAATGCAGGGCTTTCAACCAGCTTCAGACGCAACATCAACTCCTGCATTTTAACCCTGGCATAGGGAATGACCATCGATTCCGGCAGGTCATACAGCACTGAAAACAATGAGTCGACTGCCGAACTTGCCAGAATGGTTGTCGAACCGTCAGTTCCCCTGCCGCAGAATTTCTCATATATCTGATTGACATCAAGCGAGGCCGATTTCAACAATTCAAGGAATTCTTCCTGAACCCTGTCAAGATCCATGAAAATGCAGAGGCCCTGATAATATTCAAGGGGAAACTCGATTTCGGAATGAGCACAGCTGTTCATATCGTGCAGGGACATGTCGCCTTCCCCAAGGTAAAGCGCCGATCCGTCCCCCATTTCCCAGCCGATTCGCCCGAACCGGCAGTGATTGATTTCAATCGTCCTTCTCTCCAGACAATCATGACTGAAATTGAGCGACCTTGCCTGATAAGTTCTGAAGCAAAGTTCGATTCCGGGAGCAATTTCATATATTTCAAGCTTGCCTTTTCCCTTTTCAAAAAGAGTTGCATACAGGTTGCTTTCGATCAACAGCGAATCAGAGGATCCTTCAAAGTGATTTTCAATGGCAATTTTGCCGTCAGGAACTTCCCGAAGCTTTTTTTTGAGTTTTAGTTTGACCTCATCCATTTAATCACCTCAAACTTATCATACCATTTATCGACAAAATTAGCCCGTTTGGAAAAATATCTGTCCCGTTCGGGCAAAACCAAGCCGCTTTCCTTGTTAGTTTTGATTTGGGAATGTATGCTGAATTTTGTAGACAAAAAGCCGTTCCCGGTTTTAAATCGGAAACGACTGTTTTATCTTCTATTTAATGTAGCAGACCGAATAGACAATCAGACTTTCGTTTTGAGCGCTGACATTGACGCAGTCGAGCTTGTTTGCAAAGTCGCTCGTGCCAAAGGCCTTGACGCATTCGTCATAACTGAACTCGGCATAGCGACGGCCATTGATGTTTCCAAGCTTCGTCGGCGAAACCTTGGCCCATTCACTTGCTCCTGACCAGCTTTGAAGGTCAAGTTCAAGATGGCCCGTTCTGCCGTAGTATTCGACGTAGAACTTGCCGCCCCTGGTTACCTGGCCTGCGTCGAAACTGCCACCGTTCCTGGTCGTCTTGACCGAAACTGCCTGTCCCCAGTTTGATGCCTGTGACTTGCCCCAGAAAAGAGAAACATAGTTGTTCCTGCTTTCTCCCTGGCTTCCGCTTTGGCCGCCCTGGCTTCCGCTCTGGCCGTTGCCGAATACAGAGCATTGCTTCGAAGTCTTTCGAATGCCGTCCTGTCCGTTAATGACGCGATTGCCAAACGTTGTCAGGCTGTTTCCGTTCCAGTCGTTTGTCATGTCAAGAAATGCCAGGTCGGAATTGTTTCCCTTCCATGACCATGCCAGGTATCCGACATTCTTTTGATTGCAGTAGCTCATGATCGTATCTTCATCAACATCGCCGTTCGTGTGCTGACCGCCGAATTCCCCGATTACGACCGGGACGCCGGTTCCAAGCGAATTGTCGATGTTGTTGCGGACGGTCTGCGCATTTGCGCCGGCGTATTCATACATGTGAATTGAAAATACCGTATTCCTGTCAGGATCCGATTCATAAACCGAACGGCCGTAATTCTTGATTGAATCCGGATACTGACCCCATCCGGCAGAATCAACCATCAGCATGTTCTTGATGCCGGCTCTTCTGATTTTTGGAATAACCTGCTTGTATCCGTCAGCCCAGGCCTTGCCATTCCATGATCCATACCATTCATTTGCGATGTTCAAAACGACGTACTTGCGATTCTTATTCAGGAAATCCTTCATGCTGATCCAGTAATCGGCCGCATCCTGCAATGGCTTCAATTCATCTTTTCCGGTTGCATCGTGTGCTTCGACGATTGCAACAAGCTTGTTTTGCCTGCACCAGTCGACAATCTGCTGAAGTTCCTGTTGAGAAGTCCTGTCGTAAAGATCACCGTCGGCACAGACGATTCTAACCGTGTTTGCCCCCGTTTTTGCAATTGCTTCAATCGACTGTCTGGTATAATTCCTGTACCAGGCATGCGCAACGTTAATGCCGCGCATAACGAACTTCTGATCATTTGCATCCTTGATTGACGTTCCGCTGACATAAAAGCCGTCAGCGGCATGAGCAGTTGCCATCGGTGCAAATGCAAATGCAGCACCGGCGATGGCCATTGACAAGACTAACTTCTTGCTTTTTTTAATAGCAGTTTCAAAACCCATGTTAAGACCTCCGTAATGAACCAAAATTTGTCCATTTTCTATATAACATTATTTTTTTATCGGCCGATACTTATATTATTATAAACGCTTTCATTTTTGTCAACATC
>NZ_DAIUCE010000020.1:0-1547 GCF_036846325.1 Ligilactobacillus sp.
CCTGCACATTTGCTTATCGAAACTTTGTTCAGTTTTCAAAGATCTGTTTCGTAAGCCGCTCGTTGCGACTTCTTGATTATATCATCAGCAGCTTATCTTGTCAACAACTTTTTTAAGCTGTTTTTCGATTCAATCGAACAAAATGATTAGCCGACCAAATTATTATCGCATCTTTCAAGAAGAATGTCAACAACAATTTAAATTAATTTTATGTCGCTCAATCGCAACAACTTTATTATCTTACCACGTTCAAACATATGCGTCAACATCTTTTTTTGAACCCGTTTATCTAAAAAGTCGATTGCTCAATCAGCGACCTTTTTAGTATACCACGTTAAGCAAAAATAGCAAGTCATTTTTCCAAAATAATTTATCTATTTGAATGTTAATTTGGAATTCATCTAATTTCCTAAAACGATTCATGCTTTTGGCACTGAATTTATCTGAAAACTAAAAAAGAAGCCAAGAATATTCTTCTTAAGCTTCCTTTCAAGTTATTTTCCCTCAGCGATATCCTCTAGGGCACTTTTGACCCATCCGTCAATTCTGCTTGCAATCGGCGCAAAACCTTCATGAACGTGACGGTTCGTCCAATACTTCTTATGCGACGAATGCGTTGTCGGGACTTCAAAATCAAAAGGCTTCTCCAAGCATCGCACTGACAGCGAAATCTTCTGGGTGTACTCGTCAATATCAATGATCATGACCTTAACACGCTGACCGATCTTGAGATAGCTACGGATATCATCGATAAAGCCATGCCTGCACTCTGAAATGTGAATCAGGCCCTGCGTCTTATCATCCAATGCGACGAATGCACCGTATGGCTGAATGCCCGTGACTTTGCCATCAAGGACCATCCCAATACGATAATTCACACGCATTTCCTCTATTCTTCAATTTCGACGCCGACAATCACGACATCATCTTTCGGCTTGTCTCCAAACGTCGTTTCAACTGCTGCAATCCTGTCGACGACATCCATCCCTGAAATCACTTGTCCAAAGACCGTATGTCGATGATCAAGCCAGGGAGTGCCGCCATCCTTGTAAGCTTCGATGATTTCCTCCGGGTAGCCGGCTTCCTTCATCTGATCGAACATTTCGTCCGGAATGTTCTTGGCCTGGACGATAAAGAACTGACTTCCGTTTGTGTTCGGACCGGCATTTGCCATCGAAAGGGCACCGCGAATGTTGAATAATTCATTTGAAAACTCATCTTCAAAACTCTTGCCATAAATGCTCTCACCGCCCATGCCCGTACCGGTCGGATCTCCGCCTTGGATCATGAATCCATTGATAACACGGTGGAAAATTACGTTGTCATACTTTCCTTCCTTTGACAGACCGATGAAATTTTCGACCGTCTTCGGAGCCTGTTCCTTGAACAAGGCCAGCTTGACATCGCCCATATTAGTCTTGACCGTTGCCTTGACTTCGGCGTTTTCTGCATCTAATTGCGGAAATGAACTCATTTTGGACCTCCTGTTTCTATTTTATAATGTATACTCATTATTAAGTATAATGTCTGCTGCAATTATTATCAAT
>NZ_DAIUCE010000020.1:1557-23043 GCF_036846325.1 Ligilactobacillus sp.
CCCATCACTAAAGTGACGGGTATCCAGCCCATGACATATCAATGAAAGGAAATGCAAATGACTGAACAAGAGTATTATGATTTAACGATTATCGGGGGAGGTCCCGTCGGAATGTTTGCGGCAACCTATGCACGCATGCGTCTTGCCAGAACACAGATCATCGAAAGCCTGGACTCGCTCGGAGGACAGGTCAGTGCACTTTTTCCATCAAAGAAAATCTACGATATTCCCGGATTCGAAGGAATCACCGGTGCAGAACTGATTGCGCGCCTGGAAAAGCAAACGATGACTTTTTCTCCTGACATCTTCCTTGGCGAAACCGTCAGGAATTTTGAAAAAACAGATCTCGGCTTCAAAATTGAAACAACGAAACGTATCACTTACTCAAAGGCCATCATTATCGCAGCTGGAGTCGGGGCTTTTGAGCCTCGCCGACTTGCAGCCGAAAACGCTTCTGATTTTGAAAATAAAAACGTTCATTATTTCGTTAAGGATCCTCAGTCTTTTGCAAGAAAAGACGTTGCAATCGCAGGTGGCGGCGACTCTGCCGTTGACTGGGCCCTGGAACTCGAACACGTCGCAAGGAGCGTTCATATCATCCACCGACGCGATCAGTTCCGCGCAATGGAAGGAAACGTCGAAAAACTTCGGCAAAGTTCAGTTTCAATTCATACTCCGTACACTGTCGCCTCTCTTTACGAACTCGAAGGTGACAGGCTTGGCCTGACGCTGAAGAAAGCCAGATCAGACGAAGAAGAGCAATTGGCAGTCGATGATCTGATTGTTAATTACGGTTTCGTTTCAGATGCAAGGATTCTGACATCATGGGGACTTGAAATGAATCGAAAGACGCTCGTCGTCGATGAAAATCAGCAGACTTCGATTCCAGGGGTATACGCAATCGGTGACATCGCGTCCCGTCCCGGAAAAATCAATCTGATTGCTACAGGATTTGGCGAAGCTCCAAATGCCGTCAACAATGCCTTGGTTCACATTTATCCTGAAAAGAAACAGCCGACGCACAGCACCCAGCTGATTAAAAATTTTGAATCCCTTGATAATTAAGGTAAATTTATCGTAAGCTTTTCGCCAATGTTCCCGATATTGCTTGCTTTAACGCAAAATTGTTTGTAAACTAATGTAAGCGTTCGGTAAATGCAGTATACTCTGCATTTATCAGCGTATATAATTCGTATATAGCACAAAGGAGAAAAAAGTGGCTTATTTAATAGATTTTGTTTTGCATATCGATTCACATCTTGTAACCATCGTCAACACGTTTGGCAATTGGACGTACTTGATTTTATTTGCCATCATCTTCATTGAGACAGGGGCTGTGATCATGCCGTTTCTTCCTGGTGACTCATTGCTTTTCGCCGCATGCGCAATGGCAGCAAACCCCAATTACAACCTTAACATCTGGATCTTTGTAATTTTGTTTTTGCTTGCCCCGTTTCTTGGCGATTCGCTCAATTTCTTCATCGGACACAAAGTCGGCAAATCATTGACAAAGAACTCGTTTTTCGGTCGTTTCATTAAGGAGGATCATTTGAAGAAAACGGAAGCATTCTTTGAAAAACACGGCGGAATGGCCATCTCACTGGCACGTTTCATGCCGATCATCCGCACGATGTCGCCGTTTGTCTTCGGAGGTTCCGGCGGAAGGTACCGGACTTTTCTGCCATACTGCCTTGTTGGCGTGGTTGCCTGGGTTACGCTTTGCTGCGGGGCGGGATACTTCTTCGGAAACTTCCCTGTCGTAAAACAGCACTTCTCGCTGATTATCGTCGGAATTATCGTTGTTTCCCTGATTCCTGCCCTGGTTGGCGCATTGAAGGCAAAATTCGGCAAGCATGATGACGCTGAAAACTGATCTTTAAATGACTGCATAATCTCCTAATCAAACATACGAGGTTATGAACATGAAATTTAAGTTGACGCCGCTCGAGAAAAAATGGATCCTGTATGATGTCGGAAACTCTGCATTTGCCATGCTGACGGCAACGATTCTGCCGATTTACTTCAATTATCTTGCCAGACAAGCCGGGCTTTCTTCAGTCGATTATCTGGCGTACTGGGGATATGCCGTTTCAATCTGCACGCTGCTCGTCGCCGTTACGGGTCCGATTCTGGGTGCAGTCGCCGATATCAGGGGATTGAAGAAGAAACTTTTTAAATTCTGCCTTTTGATCGGAGTCTTCGGTTGTGCGGTGCTCGGTTTCGTTCCGTCATGGTTTTTCTTTTTAGTCATCTTCATCCTGACAAATACAGGGTATTCAGCCAGTCTTATCTTTTATGATGCCATGCTGACCGACGTGACTAAGCCAAAGCGCATGGATACCGTTTCTTCCCAAGGCTTTGCCTGGGGATACATTGGAAGCTGCATTCCCTTTACGATCGGACTGTCATTCGTTTTGTCCGCTTCAAAATCAGGCATTTCGTTTCAGACGGCCATGACGCTTGCATTTGTCATCACTGCTTTCTGGTGGCTTTTGACGACCCTTCCGCTGTTAAAAGCGTATCAGCAGCGTTACTACGTTGAAAAAACGGAAAAAATGGTCTTGAACAGCTTAAAGCGCCTGACAAACACGATCAAAGACGTTTGCCGCAATAAAAAAGTATTCACGTTCCTTTTGGCATATTTCTTCTATATCGACGGAGTCTTTACGGTCATCGATATGGCAACCGCTTATGGACAAGCGCTCGGTCTTGACAGCAGCGGACTTTTGCTGGCGTTGCTCGTCACTCAGATCGTTGCCTTCCCGTCAGTGCTGATTTTAAACGAACTGGCTAAAAAGATTTCTTCAACGACGATCATTACGATTTGCATCATCGCTTATCTCGGAATTTCCCTTTACGCCTACATGATGAAAACGCAGCTTGACTTTTGGCTTCTGGCAATTGCCGTCGGAATGTTTCAAGGATCCATCCAGGCCCTTTCACGCTCCTACTTCGGCAAAATCATCCCGGCTGAAAAATCAGGCGAATATTTCGGACTTTATGATATTTTCGGCAAAGGTGCCTCAATTCTCGGAACGATTATCGTTTCGCTTGTCAGCCAGTTGACCGGAAATCTCAACTTAAGCGTCAGTGCCCTTTCAATCCTGTTTATAATCGGATTGTTTCTGTTCAGAAAAGCAGTCAGACTCAATCAGGAAAAATCCGAGTTCGGTCGGACGACGAACGTCTGAGACACAAAAAAGCCCTTGCCAAAAACGGCAAGGGCTTTTTTCAATGTCTGATCTCCCATTTTCCGCGTGCAAAAAGAATTCCCTGAAAAATGACAAATAGTATTATGAATAAAATAAAGCACGCCATGAAAAACTCAGCGGGCAATGCCAGAATAATCGGATCCGTTGACGGGTCAAACATCCAATCGGAGTTTCTGAACAATATCTCATGAAACTTGACGAAAAAATCTTCAAAATCAGTCACCAGAAAGATTCCTAATACAGACATGATGACGAAACACCACCTGATCGGGTTGATCAAACGCCACGTCTGCCCTTTCCTGACAAGTTCTCTGACGTAGAGTGCCGCAAAGGGAACCGTCAGGAGGCAAACCGCATAATCAAGCAGAAATAATATCTTGCAATCGGCAAAGTGCTTCATCCCGCTTTGAGACATCGGAATCGAAAGCTGCAAATGACTGACCCACGGAAAGTTAAGGTAATTCAGAAGCGTTCCATATTCGGAAAACAGTTGCTTTTTTGACAAGCCTACCTCCTGATACAGATGATAGCGATTGACAAAAAAGGCATACAACGGCCGAAAATTGATGGTAATCGCAATGCTTAGCGAAACGATTGCCAAGAGCAGCACTGCATTTTTCAAATGAAATTTTACTCTACTTTCCATTCATCCAAGGACCCCAGTTCAATCGTCGGTGCAATCTCCTGCTTTCTGACAAGCTCGCGGGTTGAAACGCCGGTATAAACCAGCATCGTATCAATTCCGAAGTTGATGCCGGCCTTGATGTCCGTCATATAATTGTCGCCGACCATGACAACCTCATCTTTTGGAAGTCCCAGACGTTCCAATGCCTTTTCCATGATGATCGTTTCCGGTTTTCCGATGTAGGTTGCCTTTTGCTGCGTTGAGCATTCAACCAGGGCAATCACGGAACCTGCCCCGGGAACAAGGCCGCGTTCATTTGGCAGATTGGTGTCGGCATTCGTGCCGATGAACTTTGCCCCACGCTTGATTGCAAGGGTTGCCAATTCAAATTTATGATAGGTGACATCGTAATCAAGACCGACGACAACATAATCAGGATTTGTTTCTTCAAAGCGGAACCCCTTATCCAGAATAGCCTGCTTTAATCCCACTTCTCCAATCACGTAAACGCTGCGCTTGTCCTTGTCAAGATCAGCAATGTAATCAGCCGTCGCCAAAGCTGAAGTATAGACGTTTTCTTCTTTCACGTGAATGTCAAAATTATCTGCAAGGTTTTCAACAACCTTGACTGGTGCCTGCGTACTGTTGTTTGTAACGAACAAAAACGGAATATCATGTTCCTGCAGACGCTCGATGAAACGTTTTGCTGCAGGAATCTTATCTTTTCCGCGATAAATCGTTCCGTCCAAATCAATCATGTAGCCAGCATACTTCTTCATTCAAATCAACCTCTTAATTCTTAATCTTTCTGTCTGATTGTAAAATGGCGGCTGCGCGAGTTCTTGCCCACGGTCCTTGCCTTCATTTTGTTTTTCTTGTCACTGTTGCGATTAGGCTTCCTGCTGTGAACCGCATAGACCTTTTCCTCGTAAACATTGTTCTGATGCTGTCGTTTGCGTCTGCGCTGCTTTGCGTTGCCGCGGTTCCTGCGCCGGTCCTCCTTGGGAACGGGAGCAGGCTTTTGAACGTCAAGATTATGCAAAACGAAATAGGCACAGCCAAAATTGCAGTTTTCATAGAGATAGTCCATCAGGCGATCAATGTTCTGTGAAGGTGTCCCCTTTTTGCTTCCTGATTCATAAAAACCACGCAGTCTGAGCTGGTCGTATCCCCAGTCGCCAACGATATAGTCATATTTGGTCAGAATTTGGCTGAAACGCTCTTTCAGCTTGTCTGTTCTAAAGCCGTCCCGATAATTTTTGACCAAAACGTACGGATGTCCGTCTATCAGCATTTGAGTGTCGCTTTGCATCACGATTTCGCTTGCATATTCGGCTAATTTTTCAGCCTTCTTCATCAGCTGATCTTCGCGGCGTTCGCGTTTGCTGCTATTCAAGAAAATTCCTCCCGTTCCAAAATAGTATCACTTAATTATACCACACGAGCATATCTATCTCTTCCCAAAATCTTCTCTCTTTGCCTCAAGCATCTTCAAGATCTCCGTTTCCGAAAAGGGCTGCCCGAATGGTCGCTCGCCAATGAGATAATCTGATTCAGGCGAGTCAATTCCAACGTTCAGACACGTCGACAAGTTGACGGCACTTCGATGAATGTGTCCGTGAAGATTTATACGGTTCCCCTTGTTTCCAACAATCAGCGGGTAATGGGTCAAAAAGAACTGTTTTCTGTCAAATTTCAAAATCAGACCAACATCGTTGAACAGATATTTTTTACGCCCGTCTTCCAGTGTTTCGTTGTGCTTTTCAAGGTACTTGAACATTGCGCGCGAATCGTGATTTCCCTTGACGAAAATAATTTGACCGTTAAGTTTCTTAAGCAGTCGGTCAACTTTTCCATATTCCCTGGTTTTCCCTTCAACCAGTGCAATGTCGCCCAGATGATAGACCGCATCTTTGTCGCAAACAACGTTGTTCCATGCATCTTCGATCTGCTCGTTCATTTCCTCAACGCACAGGAAGTCCCTGTTTGAAAATATTCGATCATGAATCAGGCTTTGATGAAAGAAGTGCGTGTCAGCAGTAAAATAGTTCATAAATCCTCCGTAAAATCCAGTGCTCTGCATTTAAAAGCGGGCCTGAAATCCGCTTCCAGGCCCGCATAAAATCATAACTTCTTATTTTCCTGAATCACCGTAGTTCTTAAGTACGCGAGCGCTTGGATCGTCAACGTCGCAGTTTTCCCAATTCCTGTTTGGCATCCAGTAATCCTTGATCCAGGCTGCCTGGCCGGGATAGTATTCTTCAAAAATGTCGCGATAAAGCAATGATTCCTTCGTAAACGGTGTCTTATAAGGATATTTCTTCTTTGCCTGTTCCAAGTCCTCATCCGAATACAGCTCTTCGGCATACTCCTTCAAATCATCAACCATGCTGTGACCGACAGCATCACTGAAGGCAGCCTTTTCACGGAACAGGATTTCTTCCGGAAGATAGTCCTGACCGTCAAAGGCATGACGCAAAAGATATTTGCCTTTGCCATAGACATTCATCTTTTTCGCCGGATCAATGCTCATCGCATACTGAACGAAGTCGGTGTCGGCAAACGGAACGCGACCTTCAAGCGAATTTGATGAAATGCAGCGGTCCGCACGCAGGACGTCATACATGTAGAGCTCGCGGACGCGCTTTTGGGACTCCTGCTGGAACTCTGCAGGAGACGGTGCAAAATCGGTATATTTGTAACCGAACATTTCATCAGAACATTCACCGGTCAGAATGACTTTCAAATCCGTGTTCTGATGAATGTACTCGCAGACAATGTACATTCCGAGCGAAGCACGAATCGTCGTAATGTCCCACGTTTCAAGCTTTCTTATAACTTCCTTCAGATGTCCGAGAACGTCTTCCCTTGTCATGATGACTTCCGTATGATCCGTTCCCAGATAATCAGCAACTTCCCTTGCATATTTTAAATCAATCGGATTTCTGTCCATCCCGATTGCAAAAGTTTTGATTGGCTTGTCCATAATCCTTTGCGCAATCGAGCAGACCAATGCCGAATCCAGCCCGCCGGAAAGCAAAAAACCGATAGGGGCATCGCTTTGAAGTCGCTTGTCGACAGCTTCAACCAGCTTTTCGCGCAAGTTGACCCCGATCAGATCCACGTCATCTTCGACATATTGCTTAACATCGCCCAAATCGTTGTAACGAACGATTTTTTCTCCGTCATAATAGCATCCCGGAGGAAACGGCTTGATATCGTGGCAAACCGGCACAAGAGCCTTGGCAACTGAGGCAAAGGCAACTTTTCCTTTCCCGGTATAACCGTAGAACATCGGACGAATCCCCATCGGATCACGCCCGGCAAGCATTTTGCCGGTATTTCCGTCCTTGATTGCAAAGGCAAATTCGCCGTCAAGCATCTTGCACATGATGTCCAGACCATATTTTTGATATAACGGCAACAGCACTTCGCAGTCGCTGTGACTCTGACATTCATAGTCATCTGCCAGATTTTCCTTCAAGGCAGGATAATTGTAGATTTCGCCATTGCAGACCAGTGTGCAGTTATTATTATTGAATGGCTGCATCCCCTTTTCTGATAAATCCATAATGGACAATCGATTGAAGCCAAAGACCGCTCCGTTTGCTTCCTGCGTTCTGGTCATGTCAGGACCACGATCGTCCAATTCATGTAAAGCTTTGTCAAAGATCGCCATTGGGTATTCACTGGAATCAATGCTCAAAAAACCACACATAATTAACTTCCTCCTTCTTGAAAAAATATCTTTATCCGCTAACTATGAATCATTCTTCTAATTCTATAAATCATTTTTAATAGTTAGTGGTTTTATTTTACCACATTTCATGTCATTATTGAACGACTAATTAAATTCGGATTAAAAATTCACAGAAATTACTCAAAAAAAGCCAGGACCATTAATCCTGACTATGACAAAAAATATTTTATTTTCCTTCAACCACACGCTGATGATGCTTTCTGATCAAAATCAGTGCGACAAACCAGGCGATTGATGCAACCAAGGCAATCAGCGTTGTTTTTTCAAGACACATGACAACGCACACGAATGCCAGAAATGCCAGAACCAAATAATCAGACAGCGGATAAAACGGCATCTTGAAGTTCGTTTCAGAACCTTTTCCGGTTTCCTTCAAACTCTTCTTGTATTTTAAATGCGCAACGACGATTGCTCCCCAGATGAACAGGAAGCACGTTGTTGCAACACTTGAAATAAACTGGAAAAGAGCCGTATTCGGAACAACGAAGTTCGCCAGCACCGCAATTGCGATTACCAAAGTTGAAAACTTGATTGCATTTGCCGGAACCTGTCTTCTCGAAAGAGTGCTCATCTTTTTCTCAAATTTGGAACTTCCCTTATACGTCAATGAAAACATCATCCGTCCCGTACTGAAAATCGAGCTGTTGCATGCCGATGCGGCTGCCGTCAAAACGACAAAATTGATGATACCTGCTGCTGCAGTGATTCCGACATTTTCAAATACCTGCACGAACGGACTTTGGGAAATCGTAATCGACTTCCATGGATAAATCGACATCAATGCAAGCAAGGATCCAACGTAGAAAATGATGATTCTGAGCGGAATTTCATTGATTGCCTTGGGAATGATTTTTCTTGGATTCTCTGTCTCGGAGGCAGTCACGCCAATCATCTCAATCCCGATGAAGCCAAATGTAACCATCTGAAACGACATGATGAATCCCTTGATTCCCTTGGGAAAAAGCCCACCGTAATCAACCAGGTTAGTCAGCGAAGCATGCCCCTGCGGCGTCTTGAAACCAATTGCCACTAATACTATTCCGACCAGAATCAGCGCAACAATCGCAACGATTTTAATCAGTGCAAACCAAAATTCCGTCTCGCCGAACAAAGCAACAGTAATCAGGTTCGCAAAAAGCAGTACCACCAGGATAATGAATCCGGGGAGCCACTGCGGAACGCTTGGAAACCAGTATTTGACATACAGCCCGCTTGCAGTAAGATCAGCCATCGCAATCGTTACCCAGCAGATCCAATACGTCCATCCCGTGACAAAGCCCACGTCTTCGCCAAGATAGCGGGCGATGAAATCAATGAACGAATGCGTATTGAGATCCGAAAGCAGCAGTTCTCCCATCGCGCGCATCAGCAAAAAGCAGATTACTCCCGTAATCAAATATGCCAGAACAATCGAAGGTCCCGCTGAGTGTATCGACTTGCCGGATCCAAGAAAAAGTCCGGTCCCGATTGTTCCGCCCAGTGCGATCAGCTGAACGTGCCGCGATTTCAATCCACGTGAATATTTGTCTTTTTCAGCCATTCCTAATTCTCCAATCAAAAACTGAATGATACGTCTATTCAGTATAGAGCAAATTCTGGCTTTAGTAAAATTCAACTTATTCACTTATTCATGAATACAATTCACGCCGGAGCCTAATCAGAAGTTCCTTTCCTTCCAGACAGCAACTTCCGCCATGAATTCTTCAAAATTCTTCTTGTCCTTGACGAGCGGAAATTCGCCTAACAAGACCGGATCTGCCTGCCTGCTTCCGGCCCCCTTCTTTTGCAGAACCAAGACAGCCTTCTCAGACTTTTTCGATGCAAACATCGCTCCCGGCAGATTAATCAGGCTTTGCAAATATCCGTTTTTCTGGATAAATTTCAGCAGGGGAAGTGACTCTTCTGATTCAAACATGGAAGACGGAATCAAAAACATCCCGATTCCTCCTTCCTTCAAATTGTCAAATGCCTGTTCAATCAAAAGAAAATGGACGAATGAGTGACCTTCTTCTGCATGCGTTTCATACCCCCTGGCGCGCTCATCAAGCGGATACCAGCCGACGGGCAGATCGCTCACAATCACGTCTGCCTGAGGAATCAGAATCTTATCCAGGGCATCCTGATGATAAAGATTCAAATCAAGGTCACAAAGCTGAGATTCAATGCTTGCAATCGTCAGCAAGGTGTCATCGTTGTCTATGCCGAATCCACGGACGTTTCTGAAACCGTTATTCTTCAACGCATTGATGACGACTGCCGCCAGATTCCCCGTACCGATGCAGGGATCCAAAAAGACCGTTTCATCTTTCTGGTCATAAACCTGCTGCAGCAGATAAGCCATTAAAAAGCCGATTGAATCAGGCGTCATCTGATGATTGGCCTGAATCCTTTCCTTGCGGTATGCCGCAAGCAGACTGAGCTGCAGCAATAGTCTGCGGTCTTCCGTGCTGATTTCATCCAGATGAACGGCACGATAAATCTCAGCCAGCTTTGAAGCCGTCGTTTCATCAGGAATGCCGTCTTCGACATGGACTTTTCCGTCATTCAGGAGATTGTCAAAATTTTCAATCAAAGCATCCAGGTAATCGTCTTTCAGTTGTTCCTGCAGCAATTCGCAGGCTTCGTTCATCAAATCGTATTGTCTTTCAATATCAGCCAGTGCCAAAATTCATTCCCTCGTTCCTTCAAACATAGTTTCTCACTCGATACAGTTTAACTATTTGAAGTCCAAAATGCAACCGAAACTACTTCCCGGAGTTTGTAAAACGCTTCGGCACGTTGAATTGATACGTCTTTCCGTTCTTCAGCTCCACTGTAAGTTTCAGATAATTCCGACTGACGGTTCCGGCATTGAAACGGAAAATCTGCTTATGCCCTATCTCGTTTACCAAAGCCATTTTAGCCATTGCCCTTGCTTCATAATAGCCTGCCTGTTCCTGATAATCATGAATATGTTCCCGGTAAATCGTTGTCTTGATGCAAAAAATACTTGCTATCAAGACAAACAGGATCAGCGCGGTCGCAAAAAACGTTCCGTCAATCCGTCGACTTCGTTTCATCACCAAAATCCTTCCTGTCCCTCGGGCATTTTGTCGGAAGCATCAGTACGTGTCTGAACACGGTTCCGTCTTTCGTGGTCAAAGTAAGTACAGGCCACTTTCCCTTTGAGGCATCCGTTTTGAAATTTTCAACATCATACATCAAAGGCATTTTGCCTGAAGACTCGCCATAAGCTTCCATTACCAGTGCGTTTCTTAATGAATAATGTTCAAGATCATAGTACTTTTTTGTCTTGGAGCTATAGTACATCACATGCCATCTTTCCTGCGAATCCTGCAGCAGAGATTCCGTCAAGTCAAGCTGATCAGAGTAAAGAACATTCAAAACCCTGGAATACTGAAAACGCTCGGTCAGCTTTTTTTCGTCCAGCTGCAGCCGACAGGCCCGCATCACTCCGGACAGCAGGACAATCCCGGAAAACGTCACCAACAGTGCCATCACCGTTTCAATCATCGTGAATGCTGTCTTTTTTCTCCAGGACAAGCATCCTGTCATCCGCCTTGATTTTCTTGAAGTCACAATCATCCGCCCCTCCGCAGTCGTAATGATACAAATAGCGCGATTCCAGGCGATTACTTTGTTTAAGCAAGGAAAGCGCCGTCTGCATTTCTTCATATGCCTTGTTTTCCTGCCTGATGCTTGTTGACTGACAGTAGCAAAAAAGCCAGACGCACATTGCCGTAACGCTCAGTCCAAACAAGGCATCAATCATCAGGAATCCTTCTTTTTTCATCTGCTTTTTTGCGAGATCCGGTTTTTCATCTGGAAACCACTCGCTATCCCTTTCTCAATTTTCAATCAATTTCTGTCTCTTACGGGCGTAATTCGATATTGTGCACCAAATCCGAGCTGAAGCGTCAGCCGGTACGAAGTCCTTGTCAAGCTGGAAGAAAAACGCACAGTTGCCGGCGTAAGCGAGCCTTTGTCAGAAATGCCACACACTACATTTTTTGATTCGTCAAAGCTGATTGTTTCCGGCAATTTTACGATTACGCGCTGTGATTTTGACATTTGACCACATGAAAACACGATTCGTTGTGGCTCGTCAACCATAAAGCTGATCTGACCGGAAGTTCCCCTGACGGAAGCTTTCATTGCCACGTAAGAAAAGCCGTTCCTTAATTCTTCATAGAAAATTTTTTCCTGATGCCGCTCAACCGTCTGCTTTTGAGGAAAAATTCCGATTGCAATGACCATTGCCGCAATCAAAAGCACCAGACATGATTCAATTAAAGTAAAACCGGCTTTTTTCATTTACTTTCGCTTTTTCTATAGGTTTCCGGCTCTAAATGCTTGGCCTGCATTTTTTCAGCCTGCTTTTCTGTCAGATATCCATCATTTTCAAGCATCTTAACGTTGACTGTTTCAATTGCGACGTTCTTGTCGTCGGCATAAAGCTGAGCCTGCGAATTAAGCTCGGTCTGAAGCGCTTCGGCATTGACCTTGTCAGCGTGCGTTCTCTGATTTGAAAGATTCGGAACAATCAGCAGAATCAACAGGCTTATGATAAAAAGAACCACTGCCATTTCAATCAACGTAAAGGCAGACTTATTCCTGCTCTGATTTTTCTTAATCATCAATACATTCCCCCCAAACTGGAATACAGCGGTAAAAGCATCGCCAGATAACACCCGATGATAATGAGTGCAATCACAAGAAACAAAATCGGCTGAACAAGCGATATCAGACCGTCAATCCGGCGGACGAGCTTCTTGTAGGCTGCTTCCGAATAGACCAGAAGACTGGTGCTGAGTTCATCCCTTGTTTCGCCGGAAGCAAATAAGGTGCTCAATTCCCTTGGCATGAACGGATAGGATGAGACAATCTCATTCAGCGACTTGCCCTGATTCAGGAAAAGATCGATCTGCTCTCCCAGCTGATAAAGCAGCGTCTTTTCTTCAAACTGTCGCAGCAAGTCGCAGATTTCCCTGAAATCAAGACCGCTTTGAAAAAACATCCCTAAGTTAAATGACAGGTAGTAGTAGCAGTATTGCCGGTAAATTCTGCCGAACAAAGGAAGTTCGCAATACCAGTGGTGTCTTGTCAGGGCCTTTTGTCTGCTCCACCAACAGACTTCCCTTGCCAAATATGCGACCAGAATCAACGTCAATGCCAGAATCCCCCATTTTAAAAGGGGTTGCCAATCAAGACCCGCATCGTTTCCGCCTGCTTCAAATTGTTTTAATTCAGGCATTAAAAACAACTTCATGCACGCAAAGACTGCTGCCAGGAAGCCGAACAGAATCGTCGGATAAAGCAGAACCCCCCGCAGACGGTCCTGTTGTTCCACCCTGCGTTCAAGACATGCCCCGAGCTGCCTGATGCTTTTCTCGACGTCACCGTGTTTTTCAGCGATTGACAACTGAAAATATGCCGAAACGTCAATCTTGTCCTTCAAAGCCTCTGACAATGCAGAACCTTCGGCAAGCTTTGATTCAACAAGTCTGATATCATCCTTTCCCTTTTCAGCCATCATGCCGAGACATTTCAGACACTGCTGCATTGAAAAGCCGGAAGACAGCATGTCTCCCAGAAATCTAAAGAAAGCTGCCTGCTCTTTTGCCCGCCAACGTTTAGCCTTGTAAAAACCTGACTGCCGTTTCTTCTGAAATTTCACCGGTTTCGACACAGATTCCAAGTCGTTTCCCCCATTCCTTCGTCATTTGCCGATTTCTGCCTGAATTCTCGCGAATGCTTTCTTCAAGCTCATCAATATCCAAAAAATCAAACAATACGCTTGAGCCGCCGTTTTCCCTCGGAATCAATCTCTGATAGCTGGCCAGACGCATGGTCTGTTCCAATTCTTCCGAACTGATCCCGAGATTTATCATTCGCTGCCAAATGCCGTAAACACTCGCCGCATGCACGGTACTCAGCACGAGATGCCCGCTTAATGCAGCGTTGACAGCCGTTTTGGCAGTCAGTCCGTCCCTGATTTCGCCGATGATGAAAACATCCGGATGATGTCTCAACGCCACTTTCAGCAGATCGCTGTAAGACATCCCGGCTTTTTCGTTGACCTGAACCTGCAGGAAATGCGGTTCGGAAATTTCAACCGGATCTTCGATGCACATTATCTGCTTATCGGTCATCTTTCTTGCGAGCTCATACATGGTCGTTGTCTTCCCGCTTCCCATCGGACCGGAAAACAGAATCAGCCCTCTTTTCCGACATGAAGCAGACAGCCTGTCCCACTGATCTGTAAAAAAGCAGTTTTTTTCTTCCTGCAGTTCATCCTGATAAATCAGGCGCATGACCAGTGACTCCCTGTTTAAGAAATCACCCACCGTCGATAAACGGCAGTAAACCGGCCGACCATTATGTTCAAGTTTCCAGGATCCGAGCTGAGGTCTTCTTTGTTCGGCAAGCGACATGTCGGCTCTGTATTTTAAAAATCCGATCCATTGACCTGCCCGTCCGAAATCAAATTCGTCATAGGCTTCAAACCTGCCGGCAACGCAGAACTTGACGAGATAACTGTTTTCCTGCGGCAAAAAGCTGATGTCGCTGGCCTTTTTGTCCATTGCATCTGTTAAAATCTTCTGAAGCACGCCATCCATGTTCCTCCCCCCTTCTAATAAATAAAGACGCAGACCATCGGTGAATTTTTGCAAAAAAAGACCAGGAAACAAAAACTGTCTCCTGGTCGGTAATTATTTCAATGCATCCTCAACTGCTTTTCTTGACGGAATTGAAGGAATCGCACCCAGTTTTTGAACGGCTAAGGATGAAGCCCTGCTTGCAAAGACGATTGCTTCTTCAATATTTGAAAAATCCTTCTTAAGCTGCGACGAAAGAGCCCCGAGGAACGTGTCGCCTGCGGCCGTTGTATCAATCGCCCGGACTTTAAATGCCGAAACGAATCCCTCTTTTTCACCGACTCGATAAAATGCGCCCTTTGATCCCAGCGTGATAATCACGTTTTTTGCGCCCAGTTCCTGGAGCTTGACGGCAGCTTCGTGCTGCGAAGCCGGATTATCAACGTGAACGCCGGTCAAAATCTCAGCCTCGGTTTCGTTTGGAGTAATCAGATCCGTATGCTGCAGAAGCCTTTGCGGAACCTGTCTGGCCGGAGCGGGATTGAGAATCGTCACGACCCCGGATTCCTTAGCCATCTCAAATGCCCTGGCAGCAGGCAGAAGCGGCGTTTCGAACTGAGTCACCAGAAAATCGGCCGAACAGATGACTTCACGCGCATTTTCAATGTCTTCGTCAGAAATCGTCTGATTGGCGCCGCCGTAAATCAAGATGCTGTTTTCTCCCGAATCCTGCAGCAGAATGAAGGCCTGCCCGGTTCCTTCGCTTGAAGTTCCGACGTATTCAGTTGAAACGTTGCTTTCGTTCAGCAGCCCCAGCATCATTTTTCCGTTTTCATCGTCTCCGATTTTGCCGATAAATGCAGTGGATGCTCCGCAACGTGAAGCCGCAATCGCCTGATTTGCGCCCTTTCCTCCGCCGGCATTGTTTTTGTCAGACATCGGCATAGTTTCGCCGGGCTTGGGCAGACGGGCAATTCTCAAGATCGTGTCGACATTCAGACTTCCCAAAACCGTAACGTTATTCACCATCTTAATTCCTCCGTTAATGTTAAAACCTTTTACTAGCATATAACATTTTGCGTTATTTGGCAAAGGAGCATTTGCGTACCTGAGTACCTGAGAGCTGCTTCAAACAAAAAAGCCGAGGAAAACCTCGACTTTCAATTATTTCCATTAATTAGTCTTCATCCGGGAATTCGGCAGAAGTGAAGACTTCAGAAACGTCGTCCTCATCTTCAAGACGATCGATCAGACGTTGAAGCTGTTCAACCTTGTCTGCCGGAACGGGTACCGTATTTTGCGGCACCATCGTGATTTCAGCTGTATCAAGATCATACTTGTCCTGAAGTTCGTTGCGAACGTCTTCGAATGCCTGCGGATCCGTATAGATTTCAAAGACTTCTTCTGAAGCCTGGAGATCATCGGCACCGGCATTGAGAGCATCTTCGAGCATTGAATCTTCGTCGACGTCAAGGTCTTCGCGAGCGATTGCGATATAGCCCTTGCGATCAAACATGAATGCAACGGAGCCCGTTTCGCCGAGATTTCCGCCGTTGCGGTTGAAGTCTGCACGAACTGCAGAAGCGGTACGGTTGCGATTGTCCGTCAAGGCGTGTACCAGAATGGCAACCCCTGCAGGACCATATCCTTCATAAGTAATTTCTTCGTAGTTTGCGCCGTTTGCACCAGTTGCCTTGTCCAGGGCACGCTTGATGTTGTCCTTTGGCATGTTGGCGGCACGGGCCTTATCCATAACTAAGCGCAACTGCGGATTAGCGTCTGGGTCAGGACCGCCACTCTTTGCCGCCATGTATATGTCTCGTGATAACTTTTGGAAAATCTTTCCACGTTTTGCATCTTGGGCGTTTTTACGGCCTTGGATGTTATGCCATTTTGAATGTCCTGACATTTGTAATACCTCTTTCCGAATATATTAAATGGTGCCTGTGCACCAAAGTAATCTTACCAAATCATCATCATTGGTGCAACTCAATTCTCTCTTCTTTTGAACCACCTGTATATGAGTCCGCATAGAATGCAGAGCAGAATGCCGCACAAGGCCCCTGTTCCGTCAAGCATCACGTCCTGGAAAAGCGGCGTTCTGTCACCGGTAAGCATTTGATGAAATTCATCAGTTGCCGCATATCCGAGAGAAGCAAGCACGCACAGAAATGCTGCCAGCCACTTTATGTTCATGCGGTCCTTAATCCCCAGATAAAGAAAACTCCCTAATAGAAAGTACGTTCCAAAATGCGCTCCCTTTCTGATGAAGAATTCAAGAAACTTATAATAGCCGACTGCCTGAATGCTGATTTCAGAACCGGCATAATCGAGCGAAAAACGTTCCAGAAAAGCTTCAAAAGGCTTTCCTGTCAGATACTTCTCCAAAAACGGCACGGAAGTCTGCTGATGATAGGTCATTGATGATGAAATGAACAGAATCAGCATCATGACGAATGCAAGAATGATGAACACGTCTTGTCTTTGCAATTTAACTTTCATTACTTTCACCGTTCAAAAACAAGACTGGAAGAACTTCCAGTCTTGAACTCGTTTATCAATTACTTCGTTGATGCGCGTTTGATGAAGCCATAAGGAAGCTCGACCGTCTTTTGCGCTCCTTCGTCTTCCTCGTTGTTCATCATCTTCGTCAAAAGACGCATGGAAACGGCACCGATATCATAAAGTGGCTGCGTAATCGATGAAAGCTGCGGACGAACGATTTCCGTAAGCTTGGAATTGTTGCTCGTAACGACTTCAAATTCTTCGGGAACCTTGACGCCTGCATCCTTTGCGCCGTTCAAAACGCCGCAGGCAAGTTCGTCGTCACCGACAAAGGCAGCCGTTACGTTCGCGGAAGAAAGCGCCGGCCACAGAACTTCACCGGAACGATAGCTGCTGTCCGTTTCAAAGACAAGCTCTTCATCGAATTCAATGCCGTTTGCCTTCAGAACGTTCTTGTAACCTTTGAGACGGTATTCGCCGTTGATTGGTTCATCAAGCGGGCCAGAAATAAATGCAATCCGCTTGTTGCCGTGATTTACGAGATCGTTGACCGCCTCTTCAACTGCCGCAACGTAGTCGATATGAACGCTTTCGACTTCTTCCTTGGGGTCGACCGAACCGGCAAGAACAATCGGTGTCTTTGAACGCGCAAACTGAGTGCGGAGCTCATCAGTCAGATTGTTGCCCATGAAGATAATGCCGTCGACCTGCTTTGCAAGCAGAGTGTTGAGCATTTGAATCTCCTTTTGCTCATTGCCGTCAGAGTTTGCAAGAATAATATTGTACTTGTACATTGCGGCAACGTCATCGATGCCTCGGGCAAGAGAAGAGAAATAAACGTTCGTCACGTCGGGGATGATCACGCCGACCGTCGTCGTCTTCTTGCTTGCCAGGCCTCGGGCAACAGCATTCGGACGATAATCCAGACGATCGATTACTTCAAGAACTTTTTTGCGGGTTGCCGGCTTGACGTTGGGATTTCCGTTAACGACACGTGAAACTGTTGCCATCGAAACGGCCGCTTCGCGGGCAACATCATAAATTGTAATTGTTTGCTTTTCCATGGGGAGCCCTTTCTTTAAATATATTTTCATACATGTTTTCAGTCTAACGATATTTAATTTAACAGAGTTCTGTTATAATTGCAAGCGTTTCAAAGATATTTTTCATAAGTTTTCATTATATTTTCACTTAGTTTTTCTGAAATCGGACACACGATGTTTCAAACTGATCATTCAAGTCCAGGCACTGTATTTTTCTGAAAAAATCCACGCAAAAAGTCCGTGACTGGCGCCTTGAAGAAAGCCACCTGTGCTATAATTAGGTTGTTTCTATTTAAATTTCAAGGGAGCGATTTTATGTCACACATCACAACTGTTCAAAATTGGTTGGCAAAAAACAACTATGATATCGCTTATGTCAGCGACTGGAAGAACGTCGAATATTTTTCGGGCTTTTCAAGCGACCCGATTGAACGTGTTTTGGCGCTGTTTATTTTCCCGGATAAGGATCCGTTCATCTTTGCTCCGGCACTTGAAGTCGGATCCGTTAAAAAAGCCGGCTGGAAGTACCCGGTTTACGGCTACCTGGATCATGAAGATCCGTTCGCCCTTATCAGGGGACATATCGAAGACCTCGGCAAGAATCCGAAGAAATGGGCAATTGAAAAGAGCAATCTGACCGTTGCGCGCTACGAAGCGATCAAGACGCAGTTTAATGAAGCAGAATTCGTCGGCGATCTGTCTCCGCTGATCGAACGCGAAAAGCTCATCAAGACGCCTGACGAAATCAAAAAGCTGCACGTTGCCGGTGACTGGGCCGACAAGGCATTTGAAGCCGGTTTTGCCGCACTTTCGACCAAACGCACGGAACAGCAGGTCGTTGCTGAAATCGAGTATGCAATGATGAAAGCCGGCATCATGCATATGAGTTTTGATACAATCGTTCAAAGCGGCGCAAATGCTGCCGACCCTCACGGAGCTCCGCTGAAGGATCTGATCAAGCCGAACGAGCTTTGCCTGTTTGACCTTGGCGTCGTTTCCGAAGGATATATGTCAGACGCTTCAAGAACCGTTGCCTTTGGTAAAATCGACGATCGTTCAAGGGAAATTTATGACGTCTGCCTGGAAGCTCAGCTTGCCGCACAGGATGCCGCCAAGCCGGGCATTACTGCTGCCGAACTGGACAAGGTCGCACGCGACGTCATCGACAAGGCCGGCTACGGTCAGTACTTCATTCACCGCCTGGGTCACGGCATCGGCCAAAGCGACCACGAATTTCCGTCAATCATGGAAGGAAACGATCTCGTCCTGGAACCGGGAATGTGCTTCTCGATTGAACCCGGCATTTACGTTCCAGGATTTTCAGGCGTTCGAATCGAAGACTGCGTCCATATCACGGACACCGGCTGCGATCCGTTTACGCATACATCCAAGGAACTGCGCGTCATTGAACTTGACTAGTGTAAAAAAGAGTCTGGAGAAATTCTCCAGGCTCTTTTTTCAGTCCTTGTCGTGCGGATAGAAGGTTATCGTCGCATTTTCATCGCCGGCCTTTTTAGCCTCGCCAAATGCAGAGTCCGTATTGCCGTTGATGATGATGTCGTCGTTCCAGTCATCTTCCGGCTCGTCATATCTGCCTTCAGCGTCTTCCGCTTCAACGTCGGCCAGATCCTTAAAATTCCTGCCGGTTTCTTCAAGATGATCCTTCAGGTCCCTTGTGGCCTGTTTCAGTGATTCAAGCGCATCATCGACTGATTTGCTGTCGCCTGCGTACTTTCTGGTCTTTTCGACGATTCGATCCTTCAAACCGCCAAGATCATTTTCCTTGATGAATTCGCGTGCGTAGTAGTCATACTTGAGAGCCTTGTCGCGCCCGTCCAAAATGATCTCATCGACTTTCATTGCAATCTTTTCACGCTGTTCCTCGGTCAGTTTCTTGGAAACCATGAAGCAGGCGCCTGCAACCGCACCGAGTCCAAGCAGCATTTTCTTACCCATATTAATCGCTCCTATTCCGAATTAATCTTTGTTGAGGTGACGGGAAGCAAAGCCTAACACCGTTTTGCCCATTTTAAATGCAGTGGCTACTTTGCCGGCACCGGATGCCGATTCAGAAATTTTCTCCGCCGTTCTTCTCGTGGCCTGATTGAGATCAGCAATGCTCTCGCTTAATTCTGCCGCAGTCTGAAAAAGCGGATCAAGTTTTCTGGACTTTGAATTTACATCTTCCATCAACGTGTTCGTCTTGTCCATGATACTGTCGACATTGTTGGCAAGCTTGTCAACGTCCTGCGTCAAAAGTTCAACTGTCCTGTTCATTTCCTTTACAGTCTGAACCAGGTGCGCCAGCACGCGACACATGAAAACAACTAAAACGGCAAATGCAATTGCGGCAATCAAACCCGCTATCTGCCCGAATGTAATCGCCATCACAAACCCTCCTTAACATTTCTTATGTCTTTAGAATATCATTCATTTGTCAAAACTTCAATTTATTTGGGTCCTGCTTAGGTTTAACTTAATTATTTTCTGATATAATGGCTAATGAACTAACTTGAAATGAGGTGCACATGATGTTTTCGTTTCTGGCAGACATTAAACTTACGAATTCTGCTGCTAAAAACACGCATATTCTGACAGACTATATTGAACACTTTGACTGGAACAAGATGATTTCAAGCTTTCTTTCAACTGTCTTCTCCCTTGCCGTGATTTCGATCCTGTTCTTCCTGATTCATGCAGTCGGCAAAAAGCTGATCAAACGAAGCTTTGCCGGAGCCCGTGCCAAAAGCAGCACGATTTCTCAAGGAAGAATCGAAACGATTTATACGCTCAGTCAAAATATCTTCCACTACTGCGTTTTATTTTTTTACCTGTACGCCATCTTGTCCATCTTCGGCGTTCCGGTCAGCACGCTTCTTGCCAGTGCCGGAATCGTCAGCGTTGCCCTGGGGCTTGGTGCCCAGGGACTCGTCAGTGATGTCGTCACCGGGTTTTTCATTTTGCTTGAACAGCAGTATTCAGTCGGCGACGATGTCAAAATCGGCACGATCGAAGGAACGGTTTCCGCAATCGGACTCAGAACGACCCAGATTATCGGCTATGACGGAACACTTCACTTCATCCCGAACAGAAGCATCACGATTGTCAGCAACATGTCCCGCAATGACATGCGCGTTCTGGTTGACATTCGGCTTGATCCTTCAAAGGACGTGGACGAAATGAAGAAAATCATTGCGGATGCAAACGAAGAACTCGTTCCGACACTGGAAGACCTGACTAAAATGCCGCAAATTCTCGGAACCGTCGACCTCGGCTCCGGCGATCTTGTCCTGCGCGTCGTCGCATATGCCAAGAACGGTGCCCAGTATGCCATCTCACGCACACTGCGCGACCGCTATCTTGACGATTTGAAGGAACATGGCTTCAATATCCCAACGTCGCCGCTTTCCTTGACAAAATAGCTTTTCTGATAAAAGCTCTGCCTCAATTGCCCCCGAGGCCGGGAAAAAACTTCTTTTTCACATTTGAATTAAACGGAATGCCGAACAGATGAGGGTGCAGGCCGCCTGATTTTGTCCGGCATTCTTTCGGTTTTGAGACATGAAAACCTTATTTTTAAATGCAGTGCTGAGAATCGCCTGCCCAGTCAGGGCGACAAGGCAGGATTATGGAATCAGGCAAGGTGTGAAGACCAGCCGCTTAACAAGGCGGTAGATAAGGAGGGGTGCGAGCGATCAGCGAAAGCGCAGTCGCGATGCGGCACGAACTTATCATGAGCCTT